>JABDQB010000419.1 GCA_013042495.1 Gemmatimonadota bacterium | reverse complement strand
CCGATGGTCGCTATCCGCGACATCTGGCGGTGCGTAACCGGCCAAACCGCGACATTCAGACGCCTCCGCCGCAACCCCTCGCACTCAGCTAAGTCGTTGTCTCGAAGGACCTCGTCGAGGCAACCGGCTCCGGCATCCTGCCGGTCCAGAGATTGCCATGCCGCATTGGTGAGGCATCGGGTGAGCGCAAGCCGGACGCTCCCCCGCCCGGCCCGCCTCTCGTACCGGGGCGTCCCCGGCCGATCGGACGTCCCGGTCCATAGATGGAGACGATGGGCAGCAGGGCCGGCGCACCGCGCCGCACATACGTAAAGGGCTCTAAAGGGCCCGCGTAACGCGGAGGGGTCAATGATTCCGTTACGCAAGACACTCGCATGGTCGCTCGCCGTACTCGTCTTCCTGGCAGTTGGCTGCGACCACACACTTCCGACCGACGCGCCGGCTGACGCTCATGAGGCGGCGTTCAAACAAGGCAAGCCCACCGGACATGAGGCGGGCAACAACCTGTCGTACCCCGTGATATGGGCGGAGGGGGTGACGAAGGCGCTTCCGGGTACCGCCGGGGTGGAGCCGGTTCTCAACGGAGCCTGGTGGTACTGGTGGGGCACGACGGGAACCGATCCGGACATCACCCCGCTGAGCTGCGCTCCGGATCCAGAGTACCCGGCTTACTGTGACGACGGGCTCACCGGAGTGGAGCCGACCGTCCAACCGGGGCCAAGCCCGGACCTGGTCCTGGCTTATCTGCAGAAGGACCCCCAGAACATCTGGCAGGCAGGCTCGGCAGACTGGAGCACCAGTCCGGTCAACGTTCACTGGGTGGACTGGGGAGACAACCTCGAGTCGGTGGACTGGTACACCCGGTCGCAGGTCCGAGCCGAGGTGGTGCTGTTCCAGGATCTCGTCACGCCCATGACCGAGTACCAGATGCGCCACACGTCAGGCTGGGGCATCGACGAGGTGCACGGCTTGGCAGCCAACCTCTCATCGCAGCCGATCCTCGGGGACGGCACCCGGGCGACGGTGTACTCGCCGTGCGCCCGCTTCGTGATCCAGAAGCTGCTGGTGAGCCGCGGAGACCCAGCCCTGGCAAACCTGGAGTGGGTGGCCGGCGACGGGTGGACCGAGGCGGAAGGGGTCGAGGATGACCTCATCAACTTGCCGATCTTCAACATGGCGGTCCACGAAGCCGCGGACGGACCCGGGTACTACAACGCCGAGATCAACGTCAAGGGACGGATCATCTACGGGTACACCTGGAACGTCCGGAGGTTGAACGAGGGCGCCGGCGACTACCGGCTCACGTTCAGCTTCGACCAGAGCTGCGGCACGGCCGACCTCAACACCTTCTTCACCGATGGCGTCACCGAGATCATCGTGCCGCTCGAGGAGGAGATCGAGACCGCTGCCGCCACCGAGGGTGAGTCGCCTGGAGGAGGCGGTACGCCGGAGCTGGACTTCCTCAACACCCTGACCTTCATCGACATCTCCATACACGAGCGCGGCGGAGGTGGCGGCGGAAGCGGCAAGAAAGGAGGCGGCAACAGGAAGTGAGGCGTCGATCGTCCCCCCCGTCGACCCTTCGCATGGCGGTCCCGGCGGGACCGCATAGGCTAAAAGGAGGCAGCAATGAGGGCGAACGCACCACTGACCATGACGGTCTTGCTGGCGCTCGCCTGCGCGTTCTGCGGCGACAGCGTACCAGCGGAACCTGAGGCCGAGGGGCTTGCGGCCCGTGGCCACGCTGGTGAGCCGGACGAAATCCGCTTCACGGGGACGGTGCAGATGGAATGGCCGGGTGGTCAGGGCATGAACGCGCCGGACGACGATCGGTACGCCGAGGCCAGCCTGGCGGCGTTTCACCTCGTCGAGGCGGGTAGTCCGGGACCGGGTAACTTCGCATACCGGGTGCTGGCGGAAGATGGGACGCTTCACCGCGAGATCGGGGCAAAGCTCTACTACGTGTACATCGATGTGCCGCTGGCCGAGGTGCGGTTCCTCGGAGAGGTGATCTCGGATACGAAGCCGTGCGGCGGTTCGGGGCACGGGACTGGCGGCTCCTCGCATGACGACGGTGGATGCTCGCACGATGACGGGACGGAGCATCCCGACGGCGGATGTTCAGATGATGACGGGACGGAGCATCCCGACGGCGGATGCTCGCATGATGACGGGACGGAGCATCCCGACGGCGGCGGATGTTCAGGCGGCGCAACGGGGGGCCACGGTGAACCCGGCGGGCCGGGAGGCTCAGGAAGCCACCCGAACGGCCGCGACTGCCGTATCGGCCAAGTCCTGCTGGGCTGGGCCAAGGACGTGGGCACGCCCGGGCGCAGGGGCGACCGCATCTCGTGGAAGTGGTTCTATCCGGACGCGCCCAAGGTGCTCGAGATCAATGAAGCGATCGTGGCGGGCGAAGAGATCGTCTGGCCTTGCAGACTGTGCGAGAAGGAGATCACGGGAGGGAATCTGATACTCAACGCCCGGTAGGATCCGTGCGCCGGAAACGGCCACGGGGGGAACGCCCGCCCTGCCCATCCTACCGGGCCCTCAAGGCAAGTGTGACGATTCGATCCTCGTCATCGTCTGTACTCCGAGGGGAGGCCACCCATCGGTGGCCTCCCGCATCGGACACGGAAGAGGGCGGGGACAGGAGAAGGACCATGTTCCGCACGCACATCGCCGTGAAGGCGACCGTGGCGTTCCTCATCATGCTCCTGCTTTCAGTCGCCGGGTGTGACGGCGAACCAGAGGCCATGGGACCCGTGGTCGATCTGCCGGCCGAGTACGCACCCACCTCCACTGAAGTTCTGCAGTTACTCGACACGGCGCTGGCGTCCGAGACGATGGCGTACTTCACGTATCTGCACGCTGCCGCAGCGTTCGACCGCCCGTTCACGCACATTGGTGACGCCGAGCTCAGGCACGTCGAGGCTGTTCAGCGCCTGTACGTGAAGCGGGGGATGGAAGCGCCGGACTTCGTGGAGCCGGATGGAGTGCCTACCTACGATGCGCGGATCCTGGCGTGCCAGGCCGGAGTCGCCAGCGAGATCGCGGTCGTGGAGTTGTACGACGAGCTCATCCCTCTCTCGCCACCGGATGTGGCCCGGGTCCTCGCGAGACTCCGTGAGGTATCGGGGGACAACCACCTGCAGGCCTTCCTGGGCTGTTCGTAGACGGCAACTTCGAGCCGTGATCGCACAACACAGCCCGCCCGCCACTCAGGTGACGGGCGGGCATCTGATGGTATGGTATTGGCCTGCGCGGAAACGTCGCTGGACCCCTCAGCCGGCCTGCGTTTCCGCCGCCACCGCCTCCACCTCGCGCCACACCCGCAGCAGGTTGCCGCCCCACAGCTTCCGGATATCCTCCTCGGAATAGCCGCGCTTTACCAGTTCGAGCGTGACGTTGAAAGTCTCGGAAGCGTCGTCCCAACCGGTCACTCCCCCACCCCCGTCGAAGTCCGAGCTGATTCCCACGTGGTCGATTCCGATCAATTCGACGGCATGGTCGATGTGGTTCACGAAATCCGCGACCGTGGCCCCCGGGTACTGGTCGTCGAGCTTCGCGCGGGCCTCGCGATAGGCGTCTCGCTGCTCTGGAGTCGCCTGGCCCCAGGACTCGAACGGGGCATTCGCACGCAGATCCCGACGAGCCGCTTGCTTCTCGTCGGACGGGATCTTCACGTAGCCGTCGAACGCCACCACCTGGATTACGCCACCGTTGTCCCGGATGGCCAGGAGCTCATCGTCGGTTAGGTTGCGGGGAGTGTCAGCCAGCGCCCGCACGGCAGAGTGGGTAGCAATGATCGGCGCCTTCGACAGCCCGGCCGCCTGGACCGCCGTCTTCCCGGAGGCATGCGACACGTCCACCATCAAGCCGAGGCGGTTGGCCTCCGCGATGGCCCGACGCCCCAACTCGCTGACACCACCGTGCTCCTCCTCGGCGTCGCCCAGGT
>JABDQB010000417.1 GCA_013042495.1 Gemmatimonadota bacterium | reverse complement strand
GGCATGTGGCGCGCTGAACGCAAACCGTGGACCATGATCAGCGGGGCCAGTGAAGGCGGCATCTACCGCAGCAACGATTCGGGCGACACGTGGACCCGGCTGGAGGGAGGTCTTCCAGACGGGCTCGTCGGCAAGACGGCGGTCACGGTATCTCCGGCGAATCCTGACCGGGTGTGGGTTCTGATAGAGGCTCCCGACGAAAAGGGGGGCGTGTATCGGTCGGATGACGCGGGCGAAACTTGGAACCAGGTGAACACGAATCGTGATCTCCAGCAGAGGGCATGGTACTACACGCACATCTACGCGGATCCCGCTGACGAGAACACGGTCTACGCACTCAACGTCAACCTGTGGAAGTCCATTGATGGCGGACGCACGTTCAACAGGATTGGAGTGCCGCACGGCGATACGCACGACCTGTGGATTCACCCGGCAGACCCGGAAGTGATGGTAATCGGGAACGATGGAGGAGCCCAGGTGTCGCTGAACGGCGGGGAATCCTGGTCGACCATGTACAATCAGCCGACAGCCGAGATATACCGGGTGTTCGTGGATGAGCAGTTTCCCTACAGGGTGTACGGCTCCCAGCAGGACAACAGCACGATTTCACTTCCCAGCCTCGGCATTGGCGGACTGACCCCCTCGGAGCGATGGCGATCCGCTGGCGGATGCGAGAGCGGGCACATCGCCATCGACCCTAGAGATCCGGACGTCACGTATGCCGGTTGCTATGGCGGCTCGATATCGCGCGTGAACTACCGGACAGGTGCCTTTCGGCAAATCCTGGTATACCCGCAGATGCAACTCGGACAGGCGCCGAAGACGCTCCGGTATCGCTTCCAGTGGAACGCCCCCGTTCGCCTGTCTCCTCACGACCCGGACGTGCTGTACCACACTTCCCAGTTCGTCCACCGGTCGACGGATGGCGGCGCAACGTGGGAAACGGTGAGCCCCGATCTAACGCGTAATGACACGACCAAGCAGGACTTCGCGGGCTCCCCGATCACCATGGACAACACGGGAGTCGAAGTCTACGGGACCATCTTCTCGTTCGAGGAATCGGCTCTCGAGCCAGGCGTCTTGTGGGCGGGTTCCGATGACGGTCTCGTGCACGTTTCCCGCGACAACGGCGGGACGTGGACGGATGTCAGCCCCTCGGACATGCCGGAGTGGGGCACGGTCAATACCATCGAGGTCTCTCAGCATGCGCCGGGTCGCGCCTTCATCGCCGTGCATCGGTATCGGCAGGACGACTTCAGGCCGTACATCTTCCGGACCGACAACTATGGCGAGAAATGGGACGAGCTGACAGACAATAACGGCATACCGGATAGTCATTTCGTAAGAGTGATTCGCGAGGATCGAGTACGGCAGGAACTGCTGTTCGCCGGGACTGAGTTCGGCATGTACGTGTCCTTCAACGGCGGCGAAGACTGGCAGGACATGCAGCGCAACCTTCCGGTAACGCCTATCACCGACATGAGAGTTCACCGGGGGGACCTGGTGGTCGCCACCCAGGGCCGCTCGTTCTGGATCCTCGACGATCTGTCACCTCTGCGTCAGATCGATTCGGTCCTCGACTCTCAGGGTCCCCATTTGTTCACCCCGGCCGACGCATATCGGGCTCGTGTCTCGGGCGGGGGTCCGGACGGGCGCCCGAGCGGAGCGATCCTGTACTATTTCCTTCCCAGCGAGCCGTCTGAGAGCATCGCGATCGAGATCCTCGACACAGCCGGCGGAGTTCTGCGCACCCTTACGTGGGATCCCGGTGAGTCATCGGACGGCGAGGGGCCTGAGAAGTTCGAGCGAACCCTCGAGGGCGACTCGATTACGGCCTCGCCAGGACTGAATCGAGCAAACTGGGACTTGCGGCTCGGTCGCCCCGACCTGCTCGACGAGGCTGTGATATGGGGTTTCACAGGCGGGCCACAGGTGGCGCCCGGGACCTATCAGGTCCGGCTGACCGTCGGAAGCACGACAGCCACCCGCGAACTGCGGTTGCTGCCGGACCCAAGGCTCGACATTTCTGATGAGGATCAGGCCGCGCAATTCGAGCTCATGCTGAACATCAGGGAATCGCTCCAGGCCTCGCACGCGGCCGTGGAAAGACTGCGCTCGGCGCGAGAGCAATTGCGGGACCGTGCAGAGCGGGGAGAGGAGGCCGGATATGGAGACGACCTGCAGGCGCTCGCCGACAGCGCGGTGGCCCGGTTGGACCGGATCGAAGGCCAGATCGTGCAGACGAAGAGCGAGAGTGGGCAGGATCCCCTGAACTTCCCGCCAAAGCTCGATAACCAGCTTGCCTACCTGTACGGATACGTCGGCTTTTCCGACGGAGCTCCGACAGCCGGTGCCATCGCTCGCTACGCGGACCTGCTGGCGGAACTGGAATCGCACCAGCGGGATCTCGAGGAGGTGCTGGCTGGACCGGTGAGCGACTTCAATGAGGCACTGCGGGCGAGGTGCGTCCCGGGCGTCATCGTGCCTC
>JABDQB010000414.1 GCA_013042495.1 Gemmatimonadota bacterium | reverse complement strand
GTGCTCGGGGGCGGCGCGTACGAGTTGCAGTCGCGAAACAACCGGCTGCGCCCGATCCCAATCCCGGCGGCGCGCGGTGCCATCTACGATCGCCACGGCGAGTTGCTTGCCGAGAGCATTCCCGGCTACTCGCTCGCGCTTCTGCCGGCCCCACCCGATTCTGCCCGGGCCACCCTCGACCGGTTGGCTCCGTATCTCCAGCTGACAGCCGACGGCATCGAGTCGATCCTCGAGCGTCGTGGCCGGAATCCTCGACTTCCGGTGCTCGTCAGGGACGACCTGAGCTTCGAGCAAGTGGCGGCCGTGGAGGAACGCCGCCCGGACTTCAGGCTGGTCGTGATCGAGACTCACCCGCGTCGGCGATATCCGGCGGGCGCAACGGTGGCACACGTGGTCGGCTACATCGGTGAGATCAGCGAGGCGGAGCTCGACAGTGACGAATTCGTGGAGTATGGGGCTGGCAGGATGGTCGGCAAGCAGGGCATCGAGAGATCGTACGAAACGTTGCTGGCGGGGTCCGCGGGCACCCGCTATGTGGAAGTAAACGCTCGTGGATCCATCGTGACGGAGTTCCCGTCCGATCTGGCTCGATCTGCCGAGCCGGGGGCGGAGGTGAACCTTACGCTCGACCTTGACTTGCAGCAGTTCGCAGATTCGATCTTTCTGGACGAAGATGTCGGGGGCGCGGTTGCCCTGGATCCGCGTACCGGAGAGGTGCTGCTGCTCTACAGCCACCCGAGCTTCGATCCCAATCTGTTCGTGGGAGGGATCAGCGAAGCGGACTGGGGGGCGATCCGGGACGATCCCCGCCGGCCGGTTCTGAACCGGGCCGCGACCGCGCTCTATCCCCCGGGCTCCACGTGGAAGCTGGTCCTTGCGACGCTCGGGATGCGCCAGGATGCGGTGAGTATCGATACATACATGCCGACGTCGTGCCGGGGTGCCCTGCAATTCGGACGGCGGGCCTTCCGATGCTGGAGGCCGGAGGGCCACGGTCCGCTGGATCTGTCGGAAGCGATCAAGGAGAGCTGCAACGTCTACTTCTATCAGTTGGGATTACGTCTGGGCCTCGACCCTCTCCTTTCGGGGGTAGACGGATTGGGTTTCAACCGGGCGACTGGGTTGGATATCCCGGGTGAGATCTCGGGACGGTTCCCGCCTTCACGCTATTGGTACGACCGCAGGTTCGGGAAGAGAGGGTGGACGGAAGCCGTGGTGTTGAACCTCTCGATCGGGCAGGGCGAAACCGAACAGACCCTGCTGCGGATGGCACAGTTCTATGCCGCGCTAGCCACTGGCGAGTCTCCCGTGGTTCCGCACCTGCTCCAGTCCGCGGAACTCGAACAGGTGCGTGAGGATTGGACGCTGGGGCTCACGGAGGCGCGGCGACAGGAGTTGATTTCGGCGCTGGTGCGCGTGGTTAATGAGCCAGGAGGGACCGCATACTGGCACAGGCCCCGCGATTGGACATTGGCTGGAAAGACGGGGACGGCCCAGAACCCGCACGGCGAGCCGCACTCCTGGTTCGTCGGGTTTGCACCCGCGCACGATCCGCGCATAGTGATCGCCGCGATAGTCGAGAACGGACATCCCGACGACCGTACGTCTCGCGCCGTCCCCTTCGCCTCCCAGGTCGTAGCGCGATTCCTCGAGTCAGAAGGAGTACCGCCCGACCGAGCGATCGAGGCTCCGGCCCCGATTTCCGTGCCAGTCGAAGCTACCGGGGCGGGGCTCGGTCAGTGAGGAGAGAACCGGCGTACCGCCTGCAAGGTGTGGGGGACCCGCTGCTACTGGCCGGAGGCCTGCTGCTCGCGGGACTCGGTATCGCCATGATCTGGTCGGCGGGCCAGGTCGATCTTCCGTCGCTGGTGACCGGCGCCTGGCGCCGGCAGCTGGCGTGGCTGGCGCTCTCTCTCATCGCGTTCGTATTGGTCACGCGGGTGCCGATGCGATGGCTGGAGTGGGCCACCCCCTGGATCTATGCCTTCTCCATCGTCCTTCTGGTGGCGGTTCTCGTCGTTGGCGGGGGCCCCAATACTCGGAGCTGGCTCCGGTTCGGCGGGTTTTCGCTTCAGCCGGCGGAACTCGCGAAACTTGCGACGATCCTGCTTCTGGCCCGAATGCT
>JABDQB010000399.1 GCA_013042495.1 Gemmatimonadota bacterium | reverse complement strand
GCCCCGGTTCGTGTTGAAGATCGCGTAGCCCAGAATCGCGCAATTGGTGGTGATGAGCGGCAGGAAGATCCCGAGCTGCCGGAACAGGGTCGGACTGAACTTCTTGATCGCCATTTCGGTGATCTGCACGAACGAGGCGATCACCACGATGAATGATATGAGCCTGAGGTACGGTGCATACACCAGGATGAACGTGTTCAGCAGCCACACGCAGACCGACGTCATTACCAGCACGAAGATGTTCGCCAGCCCCATGCGAAGCGCCGTCTCGACCTTCGCCGACACACCCATGAACGGGCACAGGCCGAGGAAGAGATGCAGCGTGAAGTTGTTGACCAGCATCGCCGAGAGAAGGATCCAGAACAGCTCGCCCATCACGCGACCTCCTCTCCGCTCGCCACACCGTGCGGCCACTGCCGCACCCGGATGGCCTCGGAGTGGCGTTCCTTCCACCAGCCGAAGGCGAGGAGAATGAAGCCGAGGGTGAGGAAGCCGCCCGGCGGCAGGATCATCACGATCCACGGCTCGAAGTTCTCGCCGAACAGGCTGTATCCCATGACGGAGCCGCTGCCGAGCACCTCGCGGAACGTGCCCATCATCAGCATCGCGATCATGAAGCCCGTGCCGGTCCCCACGGCGTCGAGGAGTGCCCTGCCGACGGGCCTCTTGGAGGCAAACGCTTCCTGGCGGCCGAGAATCATGCAGTTCACGACGATCAGGGCGATGAACGCTCCGAGCTCCTTGTGGATCAGCGGCACCACGGCGGCCAGCACCAGGTCGGCGATCGTGACGAACGTGGCGATGATCAGGATGTAGGCCGAGATCCTGACCTCCGAGGGGATCCAGTTCTTGAGCAGTGAGACGAGGAGACTCGATCCCGTGAGCACGAAGAACGTGGCGAGGCCCATCGCTATGGCGTTCGGGACGGTGTTGGTCACCGCCAGCGCCGGGCACAGCCCGAGGAGCTGCACCAGTACCGGGTTTTCCTTCCAGATGCCCCGGATCAGGTCTTCATGCGCCGTGGTCTCTCTCATGGGCCTTCCACACCTCCCTCCACGGCTTCATCCACGAGGGCCGGGTCCGGGCTCGCAGGCGCCCGGGGGGCGGTGGCGGCGTGTTCTCCCAGGTCTGAGCCCAGCGCCTCGACCCGGTGGTTGATGATCTCGATCACCGTGCGCGAGGAGATCGTGGCCCCGGTGATCATGTCTACCTCGTTGGCGGCGCCCGTGGCCGCTCCCTGCTTCATCCCGACGATCGGGGTTTCCACTCCCTCGAATCCGGTGACGAAGTCCATGTCCTTGTAAATCTTGTCTCCGAGGCCCGGGGTCTCCTTGCTCTCCAGCACCTTCATCCCGAAGAGTCTCCGGGTAGCCGGGTCGTATCCAAAAATCAGGTGAATGAAGTCCTGGTATCCGGGCTCGGCCCCCGTGATCGCGTAGCCCACCGGAGCCCCCCCCGCGTCGAATCCGAGGAACACCTTCTCGGCGTTCACCGTGTCGGCTCCGGCCGGGGGAGCGTCACTCAGTCCGCTCTCGGTGACATACACGGATCGGTAGCTCGCAGGATCGCTAAGCACATCGTTCACCGCCGCCCGCAGCGCGGCGGCCCGGTGTGCCTGGATTTGCGGATCCGCCCACTCGAACACGAGGACGATCACCAGCCCGGCCAGGGCGCCCGCGATTCCCAGGGTGGCCATCAACTTGCCCGGTGCTACCTGGATCGGGGCCGAAGCCGGAGAACCGTCGCCGTCGCCAGCCTGGACCGTCGGCAGATCCTTCATGCCTCCGCTCCTCTCGGCTTGCGTCGCGGCTGCCCGAACACTCTTGGCTGGGTGATGCGGTTGATGAACGGCACGAACGCGTTCATAAACAGGATGGCGTACATGACGCCCTCGGGAAGGCCTCCCCACACACGGATCAGCACCACGAGCAACCCGATTCCCACGCCGAATATCCACGAGCCCGCGGGCGTGACGGGGGACGTGACCATGTCGGTGGCCATGTACATGGCACCGAGCATGAGACCGCCGGAAAACAGCATGAACAGGGGGCTGGGGAAGCGGTCGGGGCCGATCAGATACAGGCCGCCCGAGAACACGAACACCGTGAGAAAGATGCTGAGGGGGATCCGCCAGTCGAGGTAGTTCCTCAGCGCCAGGTAGCCGCCGCACACCAGGATCAGCAGGCCGGCGGTCTCGCCGATCGATCCGGCGGTGGAACCCATCATCAGGTCCATCGTGTCGGTCGTCAGTCCTTCGAACTTCATCAGGCCGAGCGGCGTGGCCCCGGTCACCACGTCAGGCGCGCTCGGAGACATCAGGGGCAGCGCGAAGCTGTCTCCGCGAAGCGCCCACCAGTTGTCGGGCTGCAAAGGCCACGTGGTGATCGCCGCCGGGAAAGCGGCCTGCAGGAACGCGCGGCCCAGGAGCGCGGGGTTGAACACGTTCTGCCCCAGCCCGCCGAAGATCAGCTTGCCGAAGCCGACCCCGAACACCCCGCCCACGAAAGCCATCCAGATGGGAAAACCGGGCGGGAGAATCAGTCCGAGCAGCAGGCCGGTGATCAGGGCCGAGCCGTCCTTCGTGCTGCCCTTCGGGCCGAAGAGAACCTCCGTGAGAACCGAACCGAGCGTGGCAGCCGCGACCACGAGCAGGGCACTCGGGCCGAAGTAGTAGATCCCGACGGCGAGGATCGGGACCAGGGACCCCACCACGTTCCACATGATGCGCGGCGTGGAATGCGGAGACCGCAGGTGCGGCGAAGCCGCGATTCTCAGCCGTATCTCCGCCAGGGAGTCGATGTCCATGCTGCCATCCGGCCCGCGTCCGGGGCCGCGGCCGTTCATGCGGCGGCCTTTCGCTTGCGGAGCATGTTCTTTCCGAGCGCGAACATCTGCGACAGCGGGATGTGCGAGGGGCACACGTACGAGCAGCAGCCGCACAGCATGCAGTCCATGAGACTCGCGGCTTCCATTTCCTCGTACCGGCCGGCCTGGGCCAGCGTGCCGAGAAGCGACGGATTGAGGAAGACGGGGCAGGACTCGAGGCAGCGGCCGCAGTGGATGCACGGGTAGCGCTCCACCGAGCGCGCCTGCTTCTTGGTCAGCACCACCACCCCGGTCGTACCCTTGATCAGGGGCGTGTCGAGATCCGGCTGGGCAGCGCCCATCATGGGACCGCCGAACACGATTTGCGTCGCGTCCTCCGTGAGGCCGTCGCAGAATTCGAGCACGTCGCGCAGGGGCGTGCCCACCGGGACGAGCAGGTTGGAGGGCTTCCGCACGCCGGGGCCCGTGACGGTCACGACCCTTTCTAT
>JABDQB010000398.1 GCA_013042495.1 Gemmatimonadota bacterium | reverse complement strand
AGCCGCGGGTGGCAGAGGTAGATCCGCACCCGAGGGCGATTCTTGTCCAACTCGCTCGGCCAGGATGTGGCTCGCGTTTTCCTCGGCCATGTCCAGGAGCCTGCGCTTGGTCCCTCGATGCGGCACGCCGATGCGAAAAGGCCCGCCACGACGCTCAGACAGAATCGACTCAACGATCGGCCGATCTTCGAAGTCGGATGAGACCAGAAGCTCGGGCGGGACGTCGTCCTGGCTCAGGTATGCTCCTTTGATCGCGGCCGACGCGAGGGCCGCCTCATCATGGCTTCCCTCACCGATGTGAAGAAAGTGGATATGCCGGCCGAGCAGCTTGCCTTCCCGCACGCGCAGGAACACGCAGCAGGCCGCGTCGCCGCTCCTCGCGATTCCGAGCACGTCACGATCGCCCCCACGGTAATCGATCGATGTCTGGCGCTTCTCCATGGCTCCGAGGCCACGCAAAACGTCACGAAGTTCCGCGGCGCGTTCGAATTGCAGCTTGTCCGATGCCTCCTCCATCTGGCGGCGTACGTCCCTCTTCAGTCCGCGGGTCCGCCCGGAGAGAATCTCGAGAATACGGTCGATCATCTCACGGTACTCGGCCTCCGATTGACTGCCGACACACGGAGCCATGCAACGGTCGATGAAGTAGTCCAGGCAGGGTCGCGCGGGAGCATCGCGTGGAAGCGCGTAATGGCAGCTGCGCACCGTGAACATCTGCCGGATCATGCGCAGGGCCCGGCGCATCGCCCCCACATCTGTGAACGGGCCGAAATACCGCGATCCGTCGCGGACGAGATGGCGCGTTACCAGCACGCGGGGAAACGGCTCCCGTACCGTCACCTTGACGTAGGGGAACGTCTTGTCGTCCCGAAGCTGGACGTTGAAACGCGGCGCGTGCTCCTTGATCAGATTCGATTCGAGCAGGAGTGCCTCGGCGGGTGAGGTGACGACGAAGGTCTCCACCGATACGGTGCGGCGCGAAAGCTCGCGGAGCTTGAACGACCGGTCAGCGGCCTGTCCGAAATAGCTGCGTACTCGGCTTCTCAGAGACGTGGCCTTACCGATGTACAGGATTCGGCCGTCCTCGTCCCGGAACAGGTAGACACCCGGTTGGTTGGGAAGGGTCTTCAGCTGCTCCTGCAGCCGCTCAGCGTTCACCCGGCCGGCCCTCCTCCGGGAGTATCACCGGTGGACGCCTCGCGACCAGGAGATACGGACCGGCACCGGCCGTCGCGACCGCAATCAACAGCGCCAGGTCGAACAAGAAGCCGCGTCCTCCCCACGTCGGCTCCAGCCCTGCCCGGACCGCGATGGCGGCGAGAGCTGCGGCTCCCGCGCCGACCGCCAGCCTGACCGTGGCCCACGCCGCCTTGCGGTCGAACAGCCTGCCGATCTCTCGCCCGAGCATCGTCCACAGCAGGAGCAGGTTGGTCCATGCTCCCACCGCTCCCCCCAGGGCGATCCCCATCGCGGCGTACGCTCGGTATGGATCCGGCAGTCGCCCCCGCCCCACGAGCGTAAGGAATACAGCGACGCCGATTCCGAGGGTCACCGAGATCGCGGCGAGTATCATGGGCGTGCGAGTGTCCTGGAGGGCATGGAAACCGCTGGCGAACAGTTTCAGCGAACTGGATGCCACGAGTCCGAGGGCGTAGGTCCCCAGCACGCCCGCCACGAGAACCGTACTCGATTCGGAGAAGGCACCGTGCTGATAGATCACCCGGATGACCAGGTCCCCGAACAGCAGAAAGAAGACCGCCGCGGGAAGCACGAAGAACAAGATCTGGAAGAAGCCGTTGACCAGGCGCGGCCGCAGCCGGTCGGCGGTTGCGTCTCTAGACATCTCGGGCAGAGAGGACGCCGCCACCGAAATCCCGAACAGGCTGATCGGCAGGTAGACAAGTCTCTGCGAGAATCCGAGCGCCGACATGGCGCTCGTTCCGATCAGAGTGGCCAGGGAGATATCTACCAGAGTCGAGATCTGAAAGATCCCCTGGCTCGAGATCACGGGCAGGGTGTTGCGGGCCACTCGACGCACCGGCTCCCAATCCCAGGAGAACCTTGGGCGCATAGGTCCGGTGAGCTTTCGGGCAGCTGGGACCTGGACGGCTACCTGGAGCAGGCTGCCGACCAGGGCCGACCAGGCCAGCGCGTGCGCCAAATCCTGGCTTCCGAGAGCGTGCGCCAGGAATAGGCCGGCGATCTGGGACAGGTTCCAAATCGT
>JABDQB010000383.1 GCA_013042495.1 Gemmatimonadota bacterium | reverse complement strand
GTTTCAATCTCCGGAACGAAATCGAGCGCCGCATCATTCTCGAACGCGCCCGGTCCCCATGTCCCCATCGCAGCACCTCCAAGCAGTCACTCCACCCAGCTCTCCATGAACCGGGTGTCCCCCGCTGCTTCGGCCACCAGCGCCTGGAAGATCGCCCGGAGCTGTTCGTAGGGGAACGTCCCGATCACCATGCGATTATTGATGATCATCGTAGGGGTCGAGCGGATTCCATGCGCGTACTCGTCAGAGGTCTTCTCGTACTCGGCGCCGGTCGCGATGTGGCGTGACACCGTTTCGATCGTCGCCGAATCCGATGCCGCCGAGTCGACCCCATATCGGCGCGCAAGCTCCGCTCGCCACTCTGGCGTCTTGGCGTCCTCGAAGTCAGCAAACACCTCGTCGATCATGGTGGGGAACGCCGCCGGATCGTGCGCCAGGATGTAGGACAACTCGCAGGCGCCGGGGTGCTTGTCCTTCTCGACCACATCGTTGCAGCTGGCCTCCAGCGGGAAGAACTGGAACGCCACGTTCATCTGCCCCGCGAACTCATCCTTGAGAAGCAGCATCTGCTCGTGCAGGTATTGGCAGTCCGAACACAGGGGATCACCGAACTCCACGATTCGGATCGGTGCGTCCTCGAAATCGTCGGTAGCGCTCGCCGTCCGGTATTCCGAGATCTCGCTGGGCCATGCCACTTCGGGAAGGGCGAAGTACTGCTTCACCACCCGGGCGGCGACTCCTCCGCTCTGGGCGTCCCTCTTGGCCTCGTGATACCGTGCCGCCGCCCACGCCTGGGTGACGGTGAAGAGCGCCAGCACCAGGAGAACGGCCGTCGAAGGCCGCAGCCAGCGGGCCACGAAACCACCCGCGTCCCTGTCGATGCCGTATCGCCAGAACAGGAAGAGGCTGAGCAGCGACGCCACGTAGAAGCCCGTACACAGGAGGCACAAGCTCCCCAGCACGAAGACCGAGTACAGGGCCAGCGTAACGACGCCGACACCGTTGATCAGCGCGATCGACTTGTTCGTACGCTCCAGGGGTGCCGACGGCAGCAGCGCGCCAAGAACCACCAGCCCACCGACGATCGCCCCGAACACCCCGATCGGTACTCCACCGATTTCGGCGATGCTGGAGTACGCGGAACTGTCGCAATTGAAGAAGGCCGAGATGTCGCAGAACGAGCCTTGCCAGATCGACTCGGGATAGTTCGCGGCGAAGAAGTGCCGAATGGTCATGTACGAAGCCAGTACCATACCGGTGCCGGCGACGAGGCTGGCGGCCCGTTTCCAGGTCCAACCTTCCAGCGTAAGCGAGGGGTTCATTTCGTGTCCTGATTCAGCCCGCGCCCGGCGGGGCCGGAGTGTCCCGCTATTGCTCGCCCAGGTAGCGCTCCCGAATAACGGCCAGGTGATGGGCGGCGTGGCCAGCCACGATGAAGGCCACCGCACGCACCGTCATGTGGACCTCGTTCGCGATACCGCCTCGATTCCATTGCTCTTCGTCGAATCCGTCGAACAGGCTCTCGGTGGACATGCGCACGGCCTCGAATTCCCGCGATAGGCTGGCCAGCGAGCGTTTGTCGAATCCTGCGGACCGGACATACGCATCCTGCTCGAACGGCGGCAGCGGGATCTTCTCACCTCTGGCGAAGCACAGCGCGCGCGCACCGAAGATCCGCTCGGTGTCGACCACGTGGCCGAGCACCTCCTTCACGCTCCACTTCTCGGGACCATAGCGGTAGTCCGCGGTCGCCTTGTCCAGGGCGCCGAGGAATCCCATGATCTCGTGCCGCTGCTCTTCGAGCACATCGAGGACAGACTCCTCAGGCACTAGCTCGATCATGGGGTGGTAGTAGGGGTCGTACTCGCTCTGCGCGGGACGGCCAGCATCGACAGCGTTCACGCTTCACCTCTCCGGGATCCGTGAGCGGGTGCCTCAAGTTGCCCATGAGTCTTTGGTGCGGGGACCCGTGAGGCAAGGGTCGACCTCGGCAACGAAGCGGGACGGCTCGCTTCAGGCCGTGAAAGCCCGTTTCACCCGCTCCCAGAATCCTGGCTCTTCGGTGTTGGGCTCCGGGGGGGGACTCTCTACTTCGCGAAGCTTTTCGAGCAGGTCGCGCTCCTCGCGAGACAGAGCGGTGGGTGTCCACACCAAGACTCGAACGACCTGGTCCCCGCGGCCCGAGTCCCGCAAACGTGGCATTCCGCGTCCTCTCAACCGGAGGGCCTGTCCGCTCTGGATTCCCTGAGGGATCTTGAGCGCCGCCGTTCCGTCGATGATCGTCGGGACGTCCACCTCGGCGCCAAGCGCCGCCTGACTCATGGTCACGGCCAGGTTGTAGACCAGATCGTCGCCGATGCGCTGGAAGCGGCTATCGTCTTCGACCTCGACCAAGACCAGCACGTCGCCGCGCGCCCCGTCGTTCGGCCCTGCGTTGCCGCGACCGGACAGTTTCAGATAATCCTCGCTCGACACTCCCGCGGGCACGTCCAGCTTCACGGTTCGCTCGACACGGACGCGCCCACCCCCCGAACACTCTGAACAGGGGTTCAGGATGCGCTCGCCCACACCCCCGCAGTCCGGGCAGGGTCGCACGCTCACGAACTGCCCCAGCATCGACCGTTGCACCTGGCGCACCTCACCGGCACCGTGGCAGGTCGAACAGCGTTCCGGGGCGGTGCCCGGCTCCGAGCCGGAGCCACCACACCGGGAGCAGGAGTCGAGCAACTTGATCTTCACGCTGCGCTCGACGCCGCGGGCCGCCTCCTCCAGCGACACCTTGAGCCGAAGCTTGAGGTCGGCTCCACGCCGCGGACCCTGTCGCGAGCTGCGACCCCCGAAGATGTCACCGAAGCCCATGCCGCCGAACTCGCGCATGAACACTTCAAAGGCGTCGGCGAAATCGAATCCACCGAAGCCGCCGCCGGGCCCGCCACCCGCACCCCGCTTGACGCCTGCCTCCCCGAACCGGTCGTACAGTTGTCGCTGTTCGGGATCCCGGAGAACCTCGTAGGCCTCGGTGACGCGCTTGAAGTTCTCTTCCGCGTCCACCGAGCTGTTCCGGTCCGGGTGGTACTTCATCGCAAGCTTGCGATAGGCCTTCTTGATCGCGTCAGCGTCCGCGGTCTTCTCGACGCCCAATCGTTGGTAGTAGTCCGCCATGTATGCCTTTATGGAAATCGGGATCGGCCACTACAGGCGCGGCCGATCCCCGAGTCTATCGGGAACTCAGTGCGTGACCAGGTTCGAAACCAGGGACGAAGTACATTCGACCACGGCCAGAACCTTCTCGTAGGGCATCCGGGTCGGTCCGATGACGCCGACTACCCCCTCCACCTGGTCCAGCTGGTAGGTGGCCGTGATGATCGTGAGGCCGGCGAGCTCCGGCGTATTGTGCTCGGCACCGATCGTGATGTGTGAACCCCCGGCGGTCGCACGACCGTGCAGGACCGAAGCGAGCAACTCCCGTTGCTCGGTCAACTCCATCAACTCCTTGAGCCTGGCCCCGGAGTGGAACTCCGGCTGGCTGGCGAGAAGTGACATGTTTCCCAGGTGGATGTCTTCCTCTCCGAGCGCCCACTCGAACATGTCAGGGCCGGATTCCACGAAGATGTTGACCAGCGCCTCCGCCGAAGCATCAGGCACCTGTATGTCTCGCAGCCTTTCCGTCAGCGTCCCGTGAATCTCACGCAGACTTGACCCGGCCAGGCGCTCATTCATGATCCGGCCCACGGCCGCCAACGTCTCTCCCGGAAGGGCCGCGGGTAGATCTACATACACCGTTCGTACCACGCCGGAACCAAGCGTCAAAACCATGAGTGCCTTGCCCGAATCGATCGGCACGAAGTCGAGCTTGAGGAGCACGGCCTCGGCCAGGATGGGCCCGACCGACAACCCCAGCTCACCGGTGAGGAGACCGAGGACCCGGGCGGCGCGCTGCACGATGGACTCGAGCTCCGAGGCGATCGGGAGTTTCGTGAGCTCCTTCTCGATACGCGCTCGCTGCCGCGTCGAGAGGTCGCGCCTGCCCATGAGGCTGTCCACGTAGTATCGATAGGCGAGGTCCGTGGGCATGCGGCCGGCCGACGTGTGGGGGTGCGTGAGATAGCCCTTGGTCTCGAGGTCGGCCATCGTGTTCCTGACGGTAGCCGCCGAAATGTCGAGGTCGTACCGCCGCACGAGCCGCCGCGATCCCGCGGGCTCCGCCGTCTCGATGTACGCTTCGATCACCGCCTGGAGGATCGTGCGCTCACGTTCTGTCAGACTCTCGTGCGCCATCACAGTCTCGAAGTCTCGTTTCCACGTTCAACGTCGCGACCCGTTCGGCCAGAGCGGCGACCAGCTCGTCCATGCGAAGCCAGCCTTCGGCCGTGAGCCTCACCCGCGTCGGGTCCGCCGCGACCCACCCGGCGCCCCGCCAGGTTTCCAGGAGATCCCCGGCGCGGCTGATCACCAGGTCCGTTAGGTCGTCTGCCACGGCAAGTCCCCGGTTCGTACGAAAGGCGAGCCAGAGTCGTTCCAGACGACCCTCGCCCGCCCCCAGGACTTCGTGGCCCTCCAGCGCATCGCCATCGCCCGCGAGGACCCTCCGATACGCCGCCCAGCCGAACACGTTCCAGAGCCTCGCGCCACCCAGGTAGCTGTGCGCCGATGGACCGAGGCCAAGGTAAGGGGAACCGTCCCAGTAATGCCAGTTGTGCAGGCACTCGCGTCCCGGTAGTGCGAAGTTCGATACTTCGTAGTGCACGAACCCGGCTTCCGAGAGCGCCTCCACGGCTGTCAGGTACTCACCGGCATAGCGTTCGTCTCCCACCATCGAGACCTGGCCCGACGTGACCCTGCGTCCCAGGGGAGTGCGCGGTTCAGCTGTGAGTCCGTACGTACTCACGTGCGTTACGCCTGCATCCAGCGCCGCGGCCACCTCCGACTGCCAATCGCGCTTCAGCGTCCCCGGCAGGCCGAAGATCAGGTCCGCGTTCAGATCTTCAAACCCGGCCGAGCGACCGTCACACAGAGCCCGGCGGGCTCCCGCGCTGTCGTGCAGCCGGCCCAGCCAGCGCAGAACCTCGTCGTCGAAGGACTGGATTCCGATACTGAGACGGTTCACACCCGCCTCGAGCCATTCGGTCGCGACCCGCTCGTCGAGAGATGCCGGGTTGGACTCGGCCGTCCACTCGAGCGGCGCGGAATCCATGACGAAGTGACTGCGCAGCACGTCCCTCAAGCGCACCATTCCGTCGCCCATGAGGGAGGGCGTTCCCCCGCCGACGAAGACGGTTCGCAGCCTGACCGCGCTCGGCCATCCTGTTCGTCGCCTCCATTGCTCCGCCTCCCGCGCGAGGCAGTCCAGCCAATCTGAAAGCGGTGGTGTCGACGTTCGATGTACGGAGAAATCGCAGTAGTGGCAGCGATGCGCGCAGAATGGGAAATGCACGTACAGGCTGGTGGGCGGATCGGCTCCCTCCAGGGGCAGCTCAGCCGCGCCGCCGGTCGACGAGCTCACGGCCGGCCGGCGAGTTCGAACCGGTGACCCGGCAGCGACCGTACGGCGCCGCCGAGCTCCAGGCGACACAAGGCGGCGAGAGTGTCGGAAAGGGTGATCCCCGTCACCCGGGCCAGGTCGTCTGCATGCGCGGGGCCCGAGTTCAGGGCTTCCCTGAGCCGAGCTGCCGTACCCCCAACGTCTGCCGAGCTGGAGCCAGCGCTGAGGTCAAAGAGCGTGCCCTGGGCCGGGTCGCTCATCTCGACCGGGTCTTCGCCGAGCTGGCGAAGGACGTCCCGCGCGTTCTCGGCGATTTCCGCCCCCTGCCGGATGAGATGGTGCGCGCCCCTTGAGACCGCTTGATCCGCCGGCCCGGGAACAGCCAGGACTTCGCGCCCGAGGTCCAGAGCAAACTCAGCCGTGATCAGCGCGCCGCTCCTCTCGCCGGCCTGTACTACCACGACCGCACTGCTGAGCGCGGCGATGATCCGGTTGCGCTCCGGGAAGTGAAACTTCCTCGGAGTCTGGTCGGGAGCATATTCGCTGAGCAAGAGTCCGCGCTGGCTGATCGATTTGTACAGACCGCGATTGGCCGCCGGATAGACGCGGGCGACTCCGCATCCGAGCACCGCAATCGTCGTGCCCCCTGCCGCCAGGGCCCCGCGGTGCGCAGAGGCGTCGACGCCGCTGGCCAACCCACTCACGATCACCCAACCCTCTGCCACCAGATCGAAAGCGAGATCGTGTGCCATGCGTCGGCCGTATTCGGTCGCGCGCCGGGTACCGACGATGCCGATCATGCGGTCGGGGGGCAGCAGAACGGGCCCGCGGGCCCAGAGTCGGTCCGGTGGCGCGTACAGGTGGGTCAGGCGTTCGGGGTATTCGATGCCGCCGCGCTCGATCCGCCGATCCCAGGCGGGCCGTCGCTCCAATCCGGCAACGCCCCTCAGGGTGTCCACTCCTCCAGCTCCGGAAACAGGTCAGGCGAGTCAGCCCCTTCCCGCTTCTTCTGTTCGTCCACCCGGGCCCACAGACCCTGAAGGAAGTCGGCGAGGCCCTCACCGCTCACCGACGATATGACGAAGCGCCCCCAGGCATCGGGAGCGTGCAGGCTCCACTGCCGCTGGTCCTCGGGCCTCAGGTCGGCCTTCGTGATCACGAGGCAATGCGGGATTTGCTCGAGCGCCGCGTCATGCGACAGCAGTTCGCACCTCAGCAACTCGTAGGTGGCTTGCGGATCTTCGGCGTCGGACGGGACCATCAGGGCCAGGGTGCGGGTTCTCTCGATGTGCCGAAGGAACTGTGTACCCAACCCCTTACCCTCGGCCGCGCCTTCTATGATACCCGGGATGTCGGCGATCACCATCGAGCGCCCGTCCGACAGGCCGACGACGCCGAGGTTTGGCTTCAGCGTCGTGAAGGGGTAATCCGCGATCTTGGGACGCGCTGAGGATACTGCCGACAGGAAGGTGCTCTTCCCGGCGTTCGGCTCGCCGACGAGTCCGACGTCCGCGATCAGTTTGAGCTCCAACTCGATGCGGCGCTCTTCCCCCCACTCGCCCGGTTGCCACTCGCGCGGCGTCTGGTGGGTCGACGTCGCATACGAAGCGTTACCTCGGCCGCCACGTCCTCCCGCTGCCACCACCAATCGGTCGCCCGCCTTGAGCAACTCGCCCAGGCGCTCTCCCGTATCGGCGTCCTTCACGACGGTACCGAGCGGCACGGGGAGATCCAGGTCCGCGCCGTCGGCACCCGTCCTGTTACTGCCCTCACCATGCCCGGCTCGCCCGGCCGAATAGCTCTCCCGGTAGCTGTAGTCTAGCAGAGTCGACAGCTGAGAGTCGGCGACGAGGACGACGTCGCCCCCCCGCCCACCGTTACCT
>JABDQB010000376.1 GCA_013042495.1 Gemmatimonadota bacterium | reverse complement strand
AGCCAAGGCGCAGGACTGGTGGTGGGGCATCGTGTACGAGATGTCTGCCACCTCCAGCCTGCCGGGGAACTCGGACTCGAACGTCAACTTCGTCGAGGACTATAGCTTTCGGGGCCTCGGGATCGAGGCGCGATACGTGCCCAACCGGGGAGCCAACTACTCGTTCGGGTTCAACGTGGGTTGGAACGTCCTCAACGAGAAGAACGACTTCGGCACGGAGCGCAACACGATCAGCCTGCCGAACGCCGACATTTCGGGCACGCAGCTGCGGTACTTCAACGCGGTGCCCCTGATGGCGAACGCATCGTATTACTTTGGCGATCGAGGTGGGATCAGACCGTACGTCGGAGTGAGTGCCGGCACCTACTATATCGAGCGTCGCGTGGATATCGGCGTTTCCGCCGTCGTCGACGACAACTGGCATTTCGGTTGGGCGCCCGAGCTGGGACTCGTCGTTCCTCTGGGTCGACCGGAGATCGCGCTGCTCACGACCATTCGTTACAACTGGGCTTTCAGCGCGGGCGGAACGGGCGATCAGAAATACTGGGGTTTCAACATCGGGATCGCATATCGCTGATCTACGGGGGAGGCCGCCGGTCTCCCCCGTCCACCACTCGAGTGCCATGAAAGGCGGAGATCTGACTATTGGCTGAGGTCCAGATCCGGGACGGAGAGGATGTCCAGAAGGCGTTGCGGCGATTTCGCCGCAAGGTGCAGCGGGCCGGTATCTTGAAGGACTTCCGCAAGCACCGTCATTATGAGAAGCCGAGCGCCGCGAAGCGTCGCAAGACCCAGGCGGCCGAGCGTCGCCGACGCCGCCAGGCGAGGCGCAAGAAGCCCGAGTAGGGAGTCTGGGCCGGGGAGTCAGGCCCACATCTCTTCGAACATCAAGTACTGCGAGGCTGCCATCCCGAGAGCCTGGTAGGTGTCCTGCGCGGCAAGGTTGTCTCGCTCCACGTACAGGCGAATCCCGAGCACCTTCTCCGCGAGCGCCGTTTCCCGGACGTGTTCGTGGAGCATCCGATACACGCCCTCCCGGCGATGACGTTTCGACACGTACACGCTTTGCAGCCACCACACCGGGCCGTTTCGCCAGTCACTCCACTCGGTGGTGATCATCACCTGCGCCACCACCTCCTCGCCCTTGACCGCTACGAAATAGCGTCCCCTGGCCGTATCCTTGAGCAGTGCCTCGACACCCTTGGTCAGTACCTTTCGGTCCAGCTCCCGGCCCTCGGTCTCTCGCGCCATCGCCTGGTTGAAGAGGACGATGCGCGCGGCGTCGTCACCATTGGCTGCGCGAATGACGATCGGCATCCCAAGTTCTCCCGTTCAAACGTGGAAACCCATACTCGGCCCGCCCGCCCCGACAGGCAAACCGGCGGCGTCAGTCCTGACGGCGGAGCCGGCAACGGATAACTTCTCGCATGACCCGCAACGATCGTGCGACTGACATCTGCATCGTTCTCCTCACCGGGATCGGTGACGTGGTGCATGGACTGCCCGTGGTCAACGCGATCAAGGACGACGACCCGGACCGCCGGATCACCTGGGTCGCCGAACCCGCTCCCGCCGAGGTCCTGCGGGAGCACCCCAGCGTGGACCACGTGATCGCGTTCCGCAAGAAGGAGGGCCTGGCCGGCCTCCGGCGGCTCAGCGACGACCTCAGGGGTCACAGGTTCGACATCACCCTGAACATGCAGCGCCACTTCAAGGGCGTGTTCCCGACCGTTCTGTCCGGCGCGCCGACACGGATCGGTCTCGACCGGGACAAGGTGCGTGAGGGTGTGTGGCGCTTCAGCAACCGTCACATCGAACGCGGCCCGTGGGCGCACACTCAGGACATGCTGCTCCGGTTTCTGGATGCCGTCGGTATTCCCCGGCCCACCCCGCTCGAGTGGCGAATCACGTTCAGCGCGAACGAACTGGCTCTCCAGCGGGCGTTCTTCAGTGAACTCCCGGGCGGCCCGGTCGTCGGACTGGTTCTCGGGTCGAACGTGGTCCGCAAGGACTGGCCGGCAGAGCGATACGCCGAGCTGGCGGATGGAATTGTGGAGAAGCACGGATCCACGGTGCTTCTCGTCGGAGGCCCGGCCGAGCGGGAAAGAGCGGCCGCGGACCTCATCCTCGCCGCGGCGAAGACCGGGCCGATTTCGACTCTGGCCGACGATGTACGCCGGATGATGTGGACGGTCGGGGGCTGTGATCTCCTGGTCAGCCCGGATTCCGGACCGTTACACGTGGCGCACGCGCTTGGAGTCCCGGTGGTAGGCCTGTACGGCCACACCAATCCGGCGCGCGTCGGCCCTTATTCGCGGTACCGCGACCTGGTCGTCGATGCCTACCATGACCCGGGGGAACGACCCGATCCTACTCAGACCACGGCCCGATCCGGTCGCATGGAGCGTGTAGCCGTGTCCGAGGTGCTGCAGCGGGTGGATCTCGGCTTCCGACGCTACGTGTCTCCCGGCGGACGACACGGCCATCAGAGGGAGAGTACGACATGACAGGGTTTGCCAGGGTTCTTCTCGTCGTGACGCTAGGTTTTGCGCCGCTCGCCGGGGCCGAACGGCTGACCGCGCAGGAGCCCGTCTCCCCCTCGGCGGGTCAAGCCGAGACTGCCCCACCGCAGGAACAACCGATCCTGCGAGAGCTGGCCAGTTCCGTGTCTCCGGATCGAATCGAGTCCGATGTACGTAAACTGGTGTCGTTTGGCACCCGGCATACCCTGTCCGATACACTTTCAGGAGCCCGCGGAATCGGGGCCGCCCGGCGGTGGATCAAAGCCGAATTTGAACGGATATCACGGGAATGCGGCGGCTGCCTGGAGGTGCTCTACCAGCGAACGATGGTCACCGCCGGCGACCGGATCCCGGCTCCCGTGGAGATCGTAAACGTCATCGCCGTGCAGCGAGGCGTTCACGACCCCGGTCGCTTTGTCGTCATGTCAGGGGACATCGACTCGCGGGTCTCCGACCCTCTCGATGCGACCTCCGATTCTCCGGGCGCCAATGACAACGCCTCCGGCGTGGCCGGTGTCCTCGAAGCAGCTCGCGTGCTCAGCAACCGTCAGTTTTCGGGATCGATCTTGTACGCGGCGCTCTCGGGCGAGGAGCAGGGCCTGTACGGCGGCCGTCACCTCGCAGCGCTCGCCATCGAAGAGGGATGGCGGATCGCGGGGGTATTGAACAACGACATGATCGGCAACATCGAAGGCATCACGGGCGTCGTGGACAACACCACGGCGCGCGTGTTCTCCGAGGGAACCCGTGCGGTCGAGAACGAACGCGAAGCGCGGATGAGGCGTTTCACGGGAGGCGAGGTAGACTCGCCTTCGCGGAATCTGGCGCGCTACGTCAAGGTGGTCGGGGAACGGTACGTCCCCAATCTGGACGTAATGATGATCTACCGGCTGGATCGGTTCGGCCGTGGCGGTCACCACCGTCCCTTCAACGACGCGGGCTTTGCAGCCGTCCGGATTATGGAGACGAATGAGAACTACCGCCGCCAACATCAAGATCTGAGGACCGAAGACGGGATCGAGTACGGTGACGTGATCAGCGGCGTGGATTTCGAATATGCCGCAAAGTTGACGTCCCTCAACGTGACCGTCCTCGCCTCGATCGCGTCGGCCCCACGAGCGCCGGCAGGCGTGCGGGTCGCCGGCGCCGTGTCGCCGAGCACGACGCTCTCGTGGGATCCCGTGGCCACGGAGGTGGCGCCAGATCTTGCGGGATACCGCATCTACTGGCGTCTCACCACGTCGCCTGAATGGAATCATTCGGTCTTTGTGAGCGATTCCACCGAAACCACGCTCGAGAACGTGATCATCGACAACTGGCTGTTCGGGGTCTCGAGCGTGTCAAATGGCGGTTTCGAGAGTCCCATCGTGTTTCCCGGGCCGGCTGGTGCATTCTTCATGGATTCGTCGCGGCCCTGAAGCGTCTTCCCGCCGTTGAGCGGCACGGTGATTGCCTGCTAAGCGGTTCGAGACGAAGCGAAACACGAGCGAGGAAGGCAGCACACCCCGTGAAACCCGTTGGCGCGGTGCGTCGGCTTTTTACGCAAGCCCCCGAAGAATCGCTCCTCCCGACAGGGGGAGATGGCGAGCGCATCATCGGCCGCGTGCGGGTCGGGGTGACTTCGGTTCTGCTGGTCATTGCCGCGCTGGCCTACCTCCAGGACCCTGATTCGGCTCAATCCCGGATCCACCTCGCGGGCGGGCTCGTTGCAGTTCCCCTCAGTGTCTTGCTGCTCTTGTGGATTCGGGGCGTTCAGTACCGGTGGTGGATCGGGATGGCGACTACCCTGTTCGATGTGACCATGGTAAGCGCGGCCCTGGCCGCCTTTCTCATCGCAGGGAACCCGCATGCAGCCGTGAACAGTCAGACGGAGTATCCCCTCTACCTCCTGGCCCTGGCGGCGACCACCATCCGTGTCGATCATCGGGCCTGTGCCGTGGCTGGCCTGGCCGCTGTCGTTCAGTACTCGATGATCGTCCTGGCGGCGGTGCTCCTGTGGGACATGAACGGGCCGGAGTACGCGCCCTTCGTGTATGGGCTCTTCGACACCGAGAGCCAGATCGGGCGCATTCTGATCCTCGCGGCGGCGGGAGCTCTCGGAACCCTCGTAAACCTGCGCATGCAGAGACCGCACATCCTGTCTGCGGCGGACTCGCTCACGGGAATGATGAACCGACGAACGTTCGAGGACCGGTGGCAGGGAGAGATCGCCCGTGCCAGGCGCTACGGCCGGCCCATCTCGATCGCGGCGATCGATATCGACTACTTCAAGCAGTTCAACGACACGTACGGCCACGCGGCCGGCGATTCCGCACTCCAATCCGTGGGTCGAGTCATCCGCAGCCGCGTTCGTTCCGGTGACTTCGCCGCCCGTATGGGAGGCGAAGAGTTCGTGGTTGCCCTCCCGGAGACGAATTCTGAGAACGCCATGACGATGGCTGAGCAGCTGCGGCAGGCCATCGCCGAGAATCCGATCCGTATCGCGGGTCAGTGAGGGCCGGCCGGCCTCACCATCAGCATCGGCGTGGCTTCCTGGCCCGAGCACGGTGAGGAGATCACACGGCTTCTCGAACGGGCGGACGACCGGCTGTACGAGGCGAAGCTGGCCGGGCGGGACCAGGTCAAGGGACCCGGCGGGGCCGGGCGCGGTCACGAGCACGTGCGACCGAAGAGGCTGACGAGGGTCAAGCCTGTCTGAGGATTCTCCTGGCGAGCCACCAGCAGACGAATAACGCCGCCGCTATCCACAGTCCTCCCCATACCACCGTCGGTACTCCGGTCATCTCGGCCAGCATCCGGGCGTCTGAGCGCAACTCCGGCCGGTCAATCACGTCGCTCTTGATGTCAAGCACCGCATACAGGCAACTCGTCAGGCCCAGGGCCCACAACACGCGGCCGTTCACGACGGGTGACAGGTAGCGGGCGGCCGCCAGCAGTGCCGCGCCGAAGGCGAGCCCGAAAGCGAGCCCGAACGGGTTCCTCACGTAGAGCAAGGTGACCAGGCCGATGAGGACGCCGATTGCACCGGTGAACCAGGGGGCATGCCGGGTGAACCGAAGGGCCAGCAGCACGAGCACTGCGCCCCAGAGCAGGCTTCCGAGGTAGCCCGCCGACAGCGTCAGGAATGCGTCGCCCCCCCCGCAGTAGCAGGCGCCCCCGAGGTCGGGGGTGATCACGATTCGCTCGATGGTGCCGCCGGTGGCCGTGGCCATCAGGCCATGGCTGATCTCGTGAAGCAGAACGACAAACAACTTGAACGGCGTGACCAGCCACGTGTCCCACAGAAACCACAGACTGGCGAAGAACGCCCCGAATCCAGCCAGGAAACGGATGCGTGCTTTCGCTGACTTCTCCTTGCCCTGTCTCCGGCTTCGATTCGCCACGCGATGCCACTGCCTTTCTTCAGATTCCCCGGTGTCCTGGCCCCGGATCCGTCGCGGCGGCGGCGGACGACAGGTATTATGGCCACAAGGTCCCACGAAATCGATACGAGAGACTGCACGATGAGGATTCTGCAGGTCGCGAGCGAGGCGGTTCCATGGGCGAAGACCGGCGGGCTTGCGGACGTCGTGGGAGCGTTGTGCGTCCACCTGGCCGCCGCCGGTCACGAAGTGATCCTCGCCCTCCCGCGATACCGTGACCTGAACGCTCCCGGACCGGAGCCCGATTCACCCATCGTCCCGGTTTCCGCGGGTCCGGCGGCTTCGGTCGGCGTACGCACGACCGGATCCGGCACAGGATTCGATGTGTGGTGGGTCGATGCTCCCGACCTGTTCGATCGCCCCGGGCTGTACGGAACACCCGACGGAGACCACCCCGACAACGCACTCCGCTTCGCGACGTTGGTTCGCGGGGCCCTCGGCGCCGCGAGGGCACTCGACTGGCGGCCGGACGTGATCCACGCGCACGACTGGCAGGGCGCCCTGGCTCCGGTGTTCGTGAGGGAAGATGCCAAGGGCGGACAGGGGCCGGCCCCGGCGACCGTACTGACCATTCACAACATGGCGTACCAGGGGTCGTTCGCGCTGGCCGATGCGAGGGCCGCAGGGGTGAAGCGCTCGGCCGCTCTGACGCAGGGCCGAAGAGTCAGCTTCCTCAAGGGAGGGATTCTGACGGCCGATCGGGTCACGACGGTGAGTCCGCAATACGCTCATGAGATCGGAACCCCGCGCCTGGGATTCGGC
>JABDQB010000372.1 GCA_013042495.1 Gemmatimonadota bacterium | reverse complement strand
CTTCGCCGGGCTCGTCTCTCGGAGCCATTCCACTGTTTGGCCCCTGTCCTGGGCGCCGCGCTCATCGCTGGCTGCAGTGTATCGCACAGCATGCAGCCCCTCCGCCCCATCGGCGACGAATTCTCGTGCGAGGCCCGCCACGCGGGACAGGGAGCCGCCGTGCGCTGGTTCGGCCCCGAACGAGATCCCGACCGGCGATCGCTGGCCGAATGGTGTTCCGCCGTAGGTCCGGTGGTACTGCAACCTGAACCGGAATCCAGCGTGTCGGCCCCCCGACCCGACTCTGTCCTCACGGTCGTGACGTGGAACATGCACGTGGGTGGCGGTGATCTCGTCAGTTTCCTTAGCAGCGAAGTGGGATACGACTGCGACGCGGCCGCGGCGCAGCGAGGACAACCGCATTTGGTGCTCCTGGTCCAGGAGGCTTTCCGGGCATCGGACGAGGTCCCTGAGGCGCCTGAAGGAACCCCTGTGCCGAATCGCATTGCCTTAGACCCACCCAACGGACCCCGCCTGGACATCGTCGAGGTCGCGGGACGCTGCGGCCTGGCCCTCTTCTACGCCCCGTCGATGAGCAACCGACAGGCGGACGAGGGCCACGCCCGCGAGGACCGGGGCAGCGCTATTCTCTCGACCCTTTCCCTCACCGAGCCGGTGGCGATCGAGGTGCCGCTCGAAGCCCAGCGGCGTGTAGCGGTGGTGGCTACCGTCAAGCCTCCGCGAGGGTCGTCGCAACTCCGGATCGCGAGCGTACACTACGACGTCGCCGGGAATATCCTGCGAGTCCTGGGTACCGGTGGATCGATGCGGGTGCGCCAGAACGACGGACTGACGGAAGCGTTGGATTCGCTCGACCCTGAAAGGGCACTGCCTATCGTGGTGGCCGGCGACCTCAACACGTGGTCCTCACGCGAAACCGTGGTGCTGCGGATGCTGGAGACCTACCCCGAATCACCACCTCCGGGCAGAGAAAAGACCAGGGGTGACTGGCCACCAGACCACATGTTCTTCCGGGCCGGCGAAGGAGCCTTGGAGCTGGTGGAAGGTTCGTATCGGGTCGTCGAAGAGACTTTCGGGTCAGACCACCGGGCGAGGCTGGCCACTCTCCGCTTCCGCTGAATGCCGGACCTCGTCGTCCAGCCTGAAGACGTACCTGGCCAGAACCCAGACCACCGCGAATACGGCCAGTCCCGAGAAGATCACATCGCTGAAGAAGTGCCCTCCCTGCACGATTCGACCGAATCCGGCCACCAGGCCCAGAGCGCCAGCGGCTACGAATATTCTGTTCCGGCGCCGTCGGGCGGCTACGCTGAATCCGAGCGCAGCGAGCCAGAACACCACCGACGGGTGACCCGCGACGAACGAGCAATTCCGATCGCACTGATCCGTTGGCTGGAGGGCGGGCGTGAAGCGCTTTTCGCCTGAGAACTCTGTGATATCACGGGGACGGGCGCGCCCCCAGTTGTCCTTGAAACCCGCATTGACGACCAGGCCGGGCCCAACCGCGAGCGCCGCCAGCATGAACAGGAGGAACCGATTGGAGAGAGGGCCCACCTGACGCTTGCGGACGAGGTTGAGAACGAGAAGTAGAAGGCTGCCGACCCCCACCGTGATGGCGATGATGGGGATCGAGTCATAGATGGCGACGGCCCACCACGAGTCCTTGAGATAGAACCCGCCTGCGGGCCTGTAGAACAAGCCGGACATCCACAGATCGACATCCGGAAATGCGGTGAATACGATCGCCGCGACGATCGCGATGACCAGCAGGACGCGGCCCATTGTCCCACTCGATCCCGGTTCCGCTGCCTCGCCCCTATCCGCCCACCCGGGTGAGTTCGTCGTCGATCACGCGCGAGACAACGCTGAACGGTTGGGCACCGGAGAGAAAGCGCCCGTTGATGAACAGAGCCGGAGTTCCTGTTACACCTGCCTGACGGCCCGCCTCGAGATCTTCGGCCACCCGACTTTGGAATTCACGCGAATCGAGACACCCATCGAATACTCCCGTGTCCAATCCCAGTTCGGCGGCGATCGTCTTCAGTTCATCCGCGCTGGCCTTCCCCCGGACTTCGAAGATCGCATCGTGCATCTCCCAGAACTTGCCTTGCGCGTCAGCGCAGAGAGACGCCTCGGCCGCCAGCTGCGCGTTGGGATGAATGCCGTTGAGCGGGAACTGCCGATATACGATCCGCACCTGGTCGCCGTAGGCCTCCTCGACCTGCTCGAGAGTCGGAAGAACCCTCACGCAGAATGGGCACTCGAAGTCCGAGAATTCGACGAGCGTGATCGGAGCGTCCGGCGGGCCCTTGCTGGGGCCGATCGCCTCGACCTCGATGCGCGTGGGTTCCAGATAGTTCCTGATATCGTAACGCGTGCGGAGCTGCGCGATGTAGACCTGCATGGCGGCACTGCTCGCCTGGCGTTGCAGGAAGTCCCGAATCTGAGGCGCTACGCTGTCCCGCGGAGCTTCGTTCAGCTGCTCCCGGTACACATTGTAGACGGAGTCGATTCGCTCTTCTGTCGGATCCGGAACCTTGGTCAAAACCTCACGGGAGATCAGTGAGTCCTCCTCGAGTCCCTCCTTCTCGGCCTCGAGAGCCATCATTCGCTGGTCGATCGCCTGGCTCAGCGCCCGGTCCGTCAGATCGTGGAGCTGCTGCTTGGCCTGGATGAACTGGTCCGGAGCCACCTCCTCGACCTCCTGCCGGGTAATCTGGTAGCCTCCTACATCCGCGAGGATCTCGCCCCCGCTATCCGCCGGTACGAGGCTGGCCGACTGCGGCCGAGAAATGCCCCAGGTGACCAGCGCCGTGAAGGCGACGAGGGCCACGGCGGGCCAGATTCCGATCTTCATATTGCTACCTTCGGTTGTGCGGATGCCGGGAATCCCCGGGGTTGATAACGGAGGCCGAACCTAACGATCGCCCTCCGGCTCAACAACTTGGCCGGGGGGCTGCGTTCCGAGGAGCGAATGTATATGGATGGGATACTGGAAGACGGCTCAGGTGAGGGGAAGGCAGCCCGACCGCCCTCCCCTCCTCATTGCTCAGCGCTCCAGTTCCGCCAGGTAGGCCGAGGACTCGAGCGGTTCGTTCTGACTGTCCGAGACCTGACGTACAACGGCCGAATAGGCATCGACTCGGTTCACGTCCGGCACTTCGATCGCCAGTATGCGTCCGTCACCCGCTGAACGAAGGATGATGGCCGCCGTCAGAGCGCTGCTGGACAGAGAGCTGAACACCTCTCCGTTACCCACCAAGTGAACGGCGGTGATACCCGGTCCCGAGACTTCGACGAGATATCCGTAGGCCGTAGTCGTACCACCGGCTACTCGAAGAGTTAGCTGGCCGGGCTGCGGTTCATCGGCTGGACTCGTGGGTCCATTACTGCCGCCGTCGCAGCCAGCCAGAGCAGTCGCGACTATCAACGCCGGCATCAGCAACCAAACCCGATAGGGCTTGCGT
>JABDQB010000354.1 GCA_013042495.1 Gemmatimonadota bacterium | reverse complement strand
ACACGACTGCATGCACGCGGTCTGGATCTCGCCATCCGCCACCAGCCGTCCCTCGTCCTTGGCGTCCAGCTTGGCCTTGTTGATCCGCTGCACGCAGAACGTGCACTTCTCCATCACGCCCTTGGAGCGCACCGTCACGTCGGGGTTGAGTTGCAGGTTCAGCGGATACGGGAACTCGTAGGTGAACCAGTTGAACCGGCGCACCTTGTACGGGCAGTTGTTCGCGCAGTACCGAGTGCCCACGCACCGGTTGTAGATCTGGCCGTTGAGCCCCTCCGGCGTGTGATACGCCGCGTACACCGGGCAAACGGGTTCGCACGGCGCGTCGCCGCACTGCTGGCACAGGGTCGGAAAGTGGACCGCCTGGAATCCTTCCTCGGTTTCCTCGTAGTAGCGCATGATCTGCATCCAGGACATCTCTCGTCCCTGGTCGCACAGATCCTCTCCCACGACGGGAAGGTTGTTCTCGGAATAACAGGCGGTGACACACGCCCCGCAGCCCGTGCACGCATTGAGGTCGATCGACATGCCCCAGCGGTAGGGGCTCTGCGGATCCGCATCGAAGGCCGCCTCGACCAGCGTCGTGAGGTCGACCTGGTGCTCCATGGCGTTCGGCACATCGGCGATGTTGATGACCTCGGCGATCTCGCGGTCGAGATCGTAGTCGTGACCCTGCATGATCGCGAGCTTGCCGCGCTGGCCGATGGCCGTGAGCGTTGCCGATGCGCCGGCGTACGCGAGGGCTCCACTCCGCTGGTCGGGCGTGCCGTCGAGCAGGTCGAGAGCATTGAAGCCCCGGCCGGCGGCGGTGCGGCCGTAGGCCGTGTGGCCCTGCCCCAGCGGGACGGCCAGTGTATCGGGCCGAATCCCCTTGTACACGTAGGCCGGAGCCGTCACGCTGCCACCGTCCGTCGTGACCCGGACCAGGTCGCCGGTCGCCACTCCGAGCGGGCCCGCGGTCTCGGGGTGAATTTCCACCCAGGCGCTCCAGACGGCCTTTGTCACCACGTCCGGCAGTTCCTGCATCCAGGGCCGGTTCGCGCCCCGTCCGTCGTAGAACTGCACGGTCGGGAACGTGACCAGCGAGAACTCCTCGGGAGCACTCGTCGCCCGGAACGAGTAGTTGGCCGCCGCCGCGGTTAAGGCAGGAGCCGAATCCGGCTGTTCGGGCAGGCCCAGGCCGATCCCGCCCTGTGACAGGGCCTGGTGCCACCAGTCCTCGAAGACCGGCGCGTCGCTTCCCATCCGGTCATGCAGCTCGCGCCACACGTCCTGCAAGTAGCTGCGGTAGTCGGTCGCCTCAAAGGCCTCCTCGGCTCCTGCCGCGGCCGCGATCTGGAGAAGGATGTCCTCGCGCTGCCGCGTATCGAATACGGGCTGCATGACGGGCTGGGCGAGGCCCATGTAACTGCGGCTGAGCAGCCCGTCTCCCCACGACTCGAGCTCGTGGTGGGACGGAAGGATCCAGCCGGCCGCAGCTGCGGTTTCATCCGCGTGCGGCGACAGTGAGATCACGTTGGGCACCTTGCCGAGCGCTTCCGCAAACCCGAGTGAAGTCGGCATCGCGTACGCCGGGTTGGCGCCTGCCACGATCAGCGTCCGGATCTCTCCGTCATTCATCCGGCGGCCAAGGTCGGCCACGGCCGCGAATGGAACGTGGCGCGGCCGCACCATTTCGCCGTCGAACCGAACCGTGTTTCCGATGGCTCCAGCCACGTAGTTGAGCAGAACGACGGCGAGGTGGGCATCGGTAGCAACCGGTCCCTGGGCGGCGATTCCCGGCGGAAGCGCGAGGGGTGACTGCGCGGTCGCGAAATGCTCCGCCAGGCTGCGCAGCTTGTCCGGCTCGACGCCCGTCGCATCCGCGACGCTCTCAATGGTGAAGGGCGCCAGCAATGCCTCCACGCGAGCCGCCCTGCCGTCGGCCTTCCGCTGTGCGACTTCACGGGCCAGAGCGAGCGCCACCAGGGTCTCAGTACCGGCACGCGCCGGGATCCACTCGTCCGCCTTGAGCCCGGTCTGGGACAGCCGGGGGCCGACGAACGAGAAGCGGGCCTGGATTCCGTGGTCGGGGATACGGCCGGCCGCGAAGCGAGCGCCCATCTCGACCGGCGCCAGCCAGGTACCGAGGAAATCGGCGCCGAAGCACACGATGTGATCGGAACCGCTGATGTCATAGGTAGGGATTGCGTCAATTCCGAAGGCGATGCCGTGCGCCGTCCTCAGTGCCTCGAGTCCGAAAGGCTCCCAGGGCATCCAGGTCGCACCGACGGCGTCGGCCCATTCCTGGTAGAACCGGGCGGCCGATCCGATGGCGGGGGGTGTCAGCAGAACGGTCGCCCCGCTGGCCACGGCCGCACCGGCCGCGTTGATTCCTTCTTCCCAGGTGGTCTCCGTCCAGGTGTCGCCGGTCCGCTGCCGGGGGCCCGGGACGCGATCCGGATCGTACAGGTCCTGGAGCGTCGAATGCGCGAGGGCCGAAAGGGCACCGCCGGTAGGTCTGGCGGGATTGCCTTCGAGCTTGATCACGCGCCCGTCGCGTACGCTGGCATGGATCGCCAGCGGCTCGGGCCCGGCACCCGTGAGCAGGGTGGCGTAGGACACGTTCGTGCCCGGCACGATGTCGTCCGGCGGAATCAGGTAAGGAATGAGCTTGTCGCCGTTATCCGGCGGACCGCACGCCGCGGCCGCCGCTCCGGCACCCGCTACGCCCATTACCTTGAGGAACTGACGTCGGGTCGTCCCCTCGCCTGTGCTCTCCACGGTCGTCGTTCCGTTCCCGCTATATTTCACGTCGCCGTCGTTCATTCGGTCGTGGTCCGTGATCAATAGTGGCAGGCGAAGCAGTCGATCGGGCCACGGTTGGCTCCGTACTGCTGGTCCAGTCGACGCGGATACAGTCCGATCGGCTGGCGCTCGTCGGGTGTCTCAATCGGCGGGTACTGCTCGATCAGAAGCCGGTCCGTCGCCACGTCCGTGTCCTCGCCGACGTCCCAGTGGCAGTCGAGGCACCAGCCCATCTTGAGCGAAGAATACTGGTAAATCCGGTCCATCTCCTCGACTTTGCCGTGGCATTCCTCGCACTCGACCTGGCTGCGGATGTGCGCGCGGTGCGGGAACTGCACGAACTCCGGCACCTTGTAGACACGCTCCCACGGAACCGGCTCGCCCGAGTCGTAGTATCCGCGCAGTCGCTGGATCGGCTCCAGGTTGGCACCCACGATCCGGTGGCACCCCATGCAGAGATCCACCGACGGCATCACCGCGATCGCCGTCTGCTCCGAACTCCCGTGGCAGTACTCGCACTGCATCTGGAGTTCCTGACTGTGGAACCGGTGATTGAAGGGGATGGGCTGTTCCGGACCTTCGGTCGCGTTCTCGTGGGCCGCGATCGCTTCGTCGGCCGTCTGCCCCGTGGGAGTAAACTCCTTGATCGGGTCCAGTGTGACCGGTGCTTCCTGCCCGACACCGCTCGCCGCTGCCTCCTGTCCGGTGGCATCGGACGCGGTCCCTCCGAACCCGATAAATGCGAGCGGCAGGCCGATGGTGACGATCACGGCCGCTGTGATAAGCCTGTGGCG
>JABDQB010000348.1 GCA_013042495.1 Gemmatimonadota bacterium | reverse complement strand
GACTGGTTCCGCAACTGGCGGTTCATGTCCGAGTCGGGCGGGCGCCGGATCCGACGGGACCTGTACGTGGATCAGTCCACGATCCGGTTCCTGGGTGAAGAGGAAGTCGATCGATTCAAACGCTTCGACCTTCTTCGCGAGTACATCGCCGGCAAGGAGGCGCGGCTTTCCGAAGTGAACCGGCCCGTCGAGGCGGCGCACGAAGATCCGGTCAATGCCCGACGCCTCACCAACATCGGCACGTTCAGGGCCTACATCTACAGCTATTTGCAGAATCATCCACAGGTCAGGCAGGACATGACGCTGCTCGTGCGGCAGCGCGAGCCCACGCCGGATGGATTGCCGATCCAGATCTACTGCTTCACGGCAACCACCAAGTGGGCGGAGTACGAGGGGATCCAGTCGGACATCTTCGATCACATCCTGGCGATCGTGCCAGAGTTCGGGCTCAGCGTGTTCCAGCACCCGTCCGGGCAGGATCTGCGGGAGATCCGGATTGGGCTTGAAACGCCTGCGACGCAGGGCACGTAGAAGCCGGTCCGGAGGCAGGATCACTACTTACGGCGGGTACCGATGAACCAGAGCGACGCACTTCAGCGGCAGGACGCGGCGGTCGCGACATTTCCCGAGTACCGAAGTCGGTGGAAGCTGGCGCGCGATCTCGGCGTGTTCGAACTCAAACTCGCTGTCGACGGGTTGAAAGACCTGGTCCTCGCCCCGCTCGCCCTGGCCGCCGTCATCGCAGACATGGTGATGCCTGCCGAGACCCGGGGAGTCTTCCTGCATGCCGTGATCGCGATCGGTGAACGGTTCGAGAGGTGGCTGAACCTGTACGGCCTGAAGCGGCGGGATGAAGCGCGAACGGTCCTCGACGAAGGAGGGTCGGACGTGATCGTCGACTACGTCGAGAGCAAGACCCTCGATCTGCACCGGGGGATCAAGGACCGGAAGCACAACAAGCCCAAGGAATGACCCCGGGGGCGATCCCTCGCCCATCGAGCCACCTCCCGCTAGCTCCGGCCGGTCATTCGATTCCGGCCCGCTCTGCGATCCAATCCGCGATCCGCACGAGCGCGGCGGGCGACATCGTCTCTTCGATCCGAACGTATTCCGTGGGCGCCCCCGTCTCGGCCGTCTGGAACAGGTGATTCAGGCCCGGAAGCACTTCCGCGGTGACGTCCCGGTTTCCGCCCTCCCGCAGCGCCTCCTCGACCGGAAGCAGATTCTCGGTCGGCGGGACCTGGGTGTCCTTTTCTCCGTTCAGGGCCAGCACCGGTATCGACAGCTGGCGCAGTTCGGGAAGCGGGTCGTAAGAGAGGAAGTGCTTCATCCACGGGGAGAGCAGACCCCGGATCTGAGCTTCAGCTGCGTCTCCCGATAGTCCGGCCTCGGCCAGGATCACCCGCGCCCCTTCGACCGCCGCACTGTCGTCCTCGGCGGCCATCACCACGTCGAGAAGCTCCCCCTGGATGCGGGCGCGCTGTTCGATCACCCCCTCAGACACACCGGACGCCCGATTGATGGCCTTCGCCTGCATGACCAGCAGTTCCCTGCCGGTGACGCCCGTGCCCGCTAGTAGCACGACGAACGCGATTTCGTCGTTCTGGCTCGCCGCGATCGGCGCCACATTCGCCCCCTCGCTGTGCCCCACCAGGCCGATCTTCACCGGATTCACGTCAGGGCGCGCTGTCAGGAACGCGACGGCCGCCAGGGCGTCGCTGGCGAAGTCGGGTGTGGTCGCGAGAGCCAAGTTGCCTGTGGACTCGCCGATGCCCCGATCGTCATAGCGGAGGACCGCGATGCCCCGCCGGGTCAGGTAATCCGCGAGAACGAGGAAGGGCCGGTGCCCGAATACGGTCCCGTCCCGATCCTGCGGCCCCGAGCCGGAGATCAGCGCGACCGCCGGGTGCGGTCCGTCACCCACCGGGATGGTCAGCGTTCCAGCGAGCCGGACTCCGGCGCCGGGATTGTCGAAACCGACCTCCAGCGCCTCGTACGGGAACGGAGGCTGTGGCTCCTGCGGCCGTTTCGGCGCCAGGGCTTCGGCGTCACCGCGTCCGAGAAGTAGAGGGAAGCTTGCGCCCCCCTGGGACCAGGTTCCGGTAATGGCGTCGCCTTCGGCGGATAACCGGCCCGTGTACTCGCCCCCGGCCATCGCGAACTCGAATCGGACGGATCCGTCGTCCTCCGCTTCGACTGCGGACAGCGCGAGGCCGTAGGCTCCCTGATCCGGGCTGTCCATCGTGCCTGACAGCCGTCCGTCGACGCCGCGCGCGATGTGGAAGACCAGGCTCAGTTCCTGGCCCGCCGCGTCGAGCGTGCCGACCCACGTTCCGGCGACATCCGGCCGATCGGCTCTCTCCTGGGCTTCGGCCGGGTTCATCGCCGCGACTCCCAGGGCGAGACACAGCCCCACGATGCGGGCGACTTCATATTCATGCGTTCTCACTTCAGCCCTCGGTGTAAGTGCGAAGGGCGCCTGGCGGGCGCCCTCGCGATGATGGTCTGGTAGCTCCGGCCCGTCTACTCGGACTCGGCTACCGGCTTCAGGTCCAGCGGGAATGACTGGCCCGCCTGGTTGAAGTTGCCGGCCAACACACCTTCCTCGTTCAGCGTTCCGTCGAACCCGCCGCTGCCCGGGATCTCACAACCGGAGACGTGAAATTCCGCACCTTCGGCTGAAGTCTCGGCACAGACGATGCCTGCAACTCCCTGCGCTGGCACGTCAATCGTCGTGCTCAGGGTCCCATCTTCTCCCTCGACGACCTTGAAGATGAGCTCGATCTCCATGCCGGGCGCCGACGGGATTCCCGACCAATCGCCGGCGAAAGTGGCTTCCTGTGCCGCCAGGTCCTGTGCGGGCGCGAACGCGGCCAGCAGGGCGAGCGCGGCAACCAGGGCAACGGCAGCCCTTCTCGTATTCTCGAACATCGGATTCTCCTCTTCGGGTTCTTCAGTAAGCGCCCGCTTGGGGCGTCGGTGTGATCAGAAGCCGGTGACTTCCGGTTCCTTCTCGAGTCGGACGGCATCGCCGTACGCCAGGATCTCGGACGCCGAGCCCATCACGTACGAGGTCGCGAACCGGAGGTTTACGATGGCGTCGGCTCCCGCCTCCTCGGCCTCGGCTATCATTCGGTCCAGCGCCTGCTCGCGTGACTCGGCCATCATCTTCGTGTATTCGCTGACCTCGCCGCCCACGATGTTGCGGAACCCGGCCAGGATGTCCTTGCCCACGTGACGCGCCCGAATGGTGTTGCCTCGGACGAGACCCAGTGTCTGGGTGATACGGTGACCGGCGACGGCCGGCGACGGGGTGATCATCATCGCTCGATCTCCTTGTATGGATCGGTCTGACTCACGAAGATCCGGTGCCTGAGCACGGACACGAGGAGCATGACGAGTCCCACGATAAGGGCGAGGATGCTCCACTTCACGACGGTCGGCAGATCGTTGTCGGCCATGAGGTCGCGCGCCACCTGCCAGGCACCCCACGAGCCGAACACGATGGCCCCAATCGACACCAGGATCCAGGCCAGACCGCGTTCGAAGCGACTGTACACGCTGGTCCAGTACCCGGCCCACATCTCTTCCGGCGGATCTCGAAACTTCATGTTCGCCGTCACCTCCTTGAGCTTCGAGAGACGATCCCACTCGTCCCGCAGCTCCGGGTTGTCCGATAGCAGTCGATCGAGCTCCACCTGATCGGCAGCTTCCAGCTCGCCGTCGAGCGCCTGCATCAAGAGCTCTTCGTTTCGGCCGATCCGGCCTCCGTCGTCCGTCATCCGAGTCCTTCCAGCCGTGCCGCGAGCCTCTGCCGCGCGGCATACAGTCGTGACATCACGGTTCCCATGGGCACTTCCAACAGGTCGGCGATCTCCCGGTATTTCAGCCCCTCGAATTCCTTCAGCACGAAGACTTCTCGTTGCGCGGGTGGCA
>JABDQB010000331.1 GCA_013042495.1 Gemmatimonadota bacterium | reverse complement strand
CCCCTGGGGTACGTCGTTGTGAATCTCGATCGCCTGCTTGATGTCATCCACGGCTTCACGCGGCGTGGCATCCTTTGAGCCGTAACCGATGATGTAGAGGATCGGCGCGAACGTCTCTTCCTGAACGATCGAGAAGTGGTTCTTCGCCGCCGCGATGCATGGTTTCACGTAGTGGCCACCGGGATAATCGTCGCCATCGAGGGCCTCTCCACCGCACAGAATTTCGCCGCCTTCGGCCGTGACCCGCTCGATCGCGTTCTGAAGATCCGCCACGGCGCCACGAGTGACGAGCGGTCCCATCAAGGTGTCCGGATCCAGCGGACTTCCGATACGCACGTCCTCGTAGGCCCTCGTCAGCCGGCTCACCAGCTCGTCCTTAACCGACTCGTGAACGATGATGCGGCGGGTGCTCGTGCACCGCTGCCCCGCCGTGCCGCACGCGCCGAACAGAATGGCCGGCAGCACGAGATCCATGTTTGCGCTGGGCGTAACGATGATCGCGTTGTTGCCGCCCAACTCGAGAATCGTCCGACCGAGACGCTTGCCGACCGTTTCCGCGACCCGGAAGCCCATCTGCGTACTGCCGGTGAACGAGATCAACGGCACACGCTTGTCCATGAGAATCCGCTCGCCCACCGTTGACCCCTTGCCGACCACCAGGGAAAACACGGCGGGGTCGATGTCGTTTTCACGGCATACCTCGGCCGCGATCTTGGTGACGGCTACGCCGCACAGGGGCACCTGGCTGGAAGGCTTCCAGAGAGTCGCGTCTCCGCACACTGCGGCGAGAGCCGCGTTCCAACTCCATACGGCTACCGGGAAGTTGAACGCGGTGATCACGCCCACGACGCCCAGGGGATGCCACTGCTCGAACATCCGGTGGTCCGGCCGCTCGGACTGCATCGTATTGCCGTACAGCTGGCGCGAGAGCCCTACCGCAAAGTCGCAGATGTCGATCATCTCCTGGACTTCGCCCTCTCCCTCAGCGACGATCTTTCCCATTTCCAGGCTGACCAGCTGACCGAGTTCATGCTTGTATTCGCGGAGCTTGTTGCCGATCTGGCGAACGATCTCGCCGCGCCGGGGAGCGGGCACCTTGCGCCACTCCAGAAACGCTCGGTGGGCCCGAACCGCGATCTTCTCGTATTCCTCCTCGGTGACCTGGCGGACGTTCGCGATCCCCGCCCCGTCGATGGGACTGGTCACCTCCAGCTGAGGCCCCGAGGCCAACCACTCCCCGCAGAAGCCGCCGAGGTTGTTCTCCTCGATTCCAAGTTTGGTCAGAAAGTCTTGCATGAGATCCTCTATCCCTCATTCCGATAGTGAGTTGCACTCCGCGTCCGGGATCCCGCCGGCCACCCCGTCACCCCCGGCCCCGGCCAGCCGGGATGTTAGCCGATCTCGACCCCTGCGGCCACTACCGCAGGCCCATGCGCGGGTACGTGTTGCTGTGGTACCGCATACCGACGACCTGGCCATCGACGTCCTCCACGAATTCGTATGCTTCGCCCAGTGCTCCGTCCTCGCGGATCCTTCGAAACGTGTTGCCGCCCACGTGCTCCAGCGGCGTCAACTCGTCCGAAGGACTCATCGTCGGAAGCCACAGAATCGCCAGGCCGGCGTTCCAGGCGACCACCGCGGCTTCCCCGCCCCACGGACTCTCGTCATACGAACCGATGTACCGCTCGAACTCCGGTGGCAGCGTGGCCGGTTCGTAGTCGGCGGCGAGCATTCCGTCCTGCATCGCCAGACGTTCATCGATCGTCTCGTCCACCGCCGGGCCAATAAGATCGAGGGCCTCGATCGCGAGGGCGGACGGGCTGAGGGCTATCGCATTCAACATCACGATGGCCGCAAGGCGACTGGGCAAGTGCATCCGAATCGAGGAACGGTAGCCCGGGCACAGACCGTTGTGTCCTACGTAGGTGACCCCGTCGTCACGGTACACCCCGAAGCCAAGTCCACGCGTGTTCTGCCAATCCGGATCGAGCCACTGGACCCTCTGCATCTCCCGCAGCGTGTTCGCGCTCAGGACCTCGTCGCCGCCCGTCTCGAGGACCCGAAACTGCCATGAGACGAAGCGGGCCAGGTCCTCGACCGTGGAAGCGAAACCGGCGGCAGGGGCGATGCCCTCGGCGGCGAAACCGGGCATGCGACGCCGTGTCCCGTCGCGCCGGGTGGCGCTGTATCCGGCGGCCAGACGCTCGGGAAACGGGTACTCCGCGATCTCCGGCCACGTGTCGCTCATTCCGAGCGGATCCAGGATCTGCGACCGGATGTAGTCCCCGTAGGCGATCTCGGAGAGTTCGTCGATGATCTCGCCAGCGAGAGCCAGACCGAGGTTCGAATACTGGTAATAGCGATCGGCCGGATAGAGCATTCGCTGCTCTCCCAAGCGCTGCTCGACCTGGTCGCGCGTAGGGAAGTCGAAGGGCTCGATCCAGTACGGATAGTCAGACTCGCGCGGGAGCCCGGACGAATGTGTCAGCACACCCCGCACGGTGACCGGCGGCGCCCCTTCATACGTTTCCTGAATGTCATACCAGGGAAGAATGTCGCCCAACCGGTCGTCGAGACGAAGCCGACCTCCGTCACGCAGCTGCATCACTCCGATCGCAGTGAACAACTTCGAGATCGAGCAGATGCTGTAGGCCGTCCGAACGGTCGCCGCAGCGCCGGACTCAGGATCGGCGACTCCCGTCGCACCAGCCCAGATCAGCTCCTGATCGTGCACCAGCGCGGCTGAGATTCCAGGGATGCTCTCGTACGCTCTCTGCGCATCGAGCCAGGTGTCGATGACATCTATGGCCTCCCGGACACGGGGGTGATCCGCGACCGGCTGGGCCGACAGCGGGGCGGAAGACAGTCCGGCCAGGCATAGCAATAGCAGGTGCGGGCAGCGCATCGGTCGGTATCCTCCTGGAACGGGTGGTACCCTGTTTCGACGTCGAGTTTCGGCAGAAGACGAGGGAAGATGACCGGTCGAATCAAGGCAGGCAATCCGGTCCGGAGTCAGGGACGCCGGTGAGCTCGGTGAAACGCGCTCGAAGAGGAAGAGCACACCCCGGCAACCGACTCGTTATCTTGTGCGCACGGACCGCTGGATCCCGTGAGACAACGAACCCGCGTGACTGGAGAGTGCCGATGGCCCGCTGCTGGCTGATGAAGTCCGAACCGGAGGTCTACTCGATCGACGACCTGGAGCGTGATGGCTCGACGTGCTGGGAAGGCGTACGCAACTACCAGGCGCGGAACCTGATGCGCGAGATGGAGGTCGGCGACCCGGTCCTGTTCTACCACAGCAACGCCAAGCCCCCCGGGGTGGCCGGGCTCGCCCGCGTATCGCGCGCTGCATATCCGGACCACTTCTCATGGGAAGCGGGACACAAGTACTTCGACCCCAAGTCAGCGGCCGACGAGCCTCGCTGGTGGATGGTGGACGTGGAGTACGTCGGGACCCTAAACCACTTCGTGCCGCTCGACGACCTGAAGGCTGAACCCGGCCTCGAGAACATGGTCGTGACGAAGCGAAGCCGGCTGTCCGTGCAACCGGTGCGGCCGGAGGAGTACGACATCGTGGCTCGGATGGGAACGAAGGGATAGGATTCGCCGGCGCCTGGCCGGGTCGGTCTTCAATTGCCATCCGACTCAGTCTCCCTCACCGCAGGTCCCTGAACACGCACTGCGGAGATTGGGGATCGTGCGTCTTCCATCCACGACCCCGTTCAATGGGCCTTGATCTACCCTCCAGTTCTTATCCGGATTCGACGATAGCGCCACAACCGCCCAGTATTTGACGGAGCTTCAGATCCGTCCATTCCCGCCAATGCCAGAGGACTCGAATCTCTGGACGACGGCAAGTGCCCGGTCTAGCTTGGCCTTCGTGAAAGATCTTACTGAGCCCGTTGCAGACGGTGCCATCGAACTGCGCTTCCCCAGCCTCGACCATGTCTGGCTGGCGGCCGGGCTCGCCGTCGTGCTCATCCGCGCTCTTGCCTGGCCGATCGTTCCCAGCGACTTCTGGTGGCAACTCGCATACGGTCGGTGGATCGTCGAGCATGGCTCGATCCCCCTGGTGGACCACTTCTCGTACACCCGTGCGGGCGAGGCCTACTTCGACCAGCCGTGGCT
>JABDQB010000329.1 GCA_013042495.1 Gemmatimonadota bacterium | reverse complement strand
CATCCGACGAGTACGTGAGCGCCGTGCCCTCGTCCTTGGCACCGGCGGCATCCGGAGCCTCGCGCCGCGCCATCAGGATCTCATCGGCTATCACGCCCGCGATGAGCGACACGGATCGAATCGCGTCGTCGTTGCCGGCGATCGCTATCGTCAGCATGTCAGGATCCGCGTTCGTATCCGCGATGGCCACGACCGGGATACCCAGCCGGTTCGCCTCGCGAACCGCGATATCCTCTTTGTTCGCAACAACCACGAACACGAGACCCGGAAGCCGGGTCATGTCCTTGATCCCGGACAGGTAGCGCTCGAGCTTCTCCCGCTCCCGCTCCAGCAGCAGACGTTCTTTCTTCGTGTAGAACTCGAAAGCGCCCTCTTCGACACCCCGCTCGAGCTCCTTCAGCCGCCGGATGTTCTTCTTGATCGTCTGGAAGTTCGTGAGCAGTCCACCCAGCCAGCGTTCGGTGACGTAGAACGCCCCCGCTCGCTCCGCTTCAGCCCTCACCAGCCCCTTGAGCTGCGGCTTCGTGCAGACGAACAGGACGTTGCTGCCACCCCGAACCACGCCGTTCACCAGATCTCGCGCCCGATTCAACTCCCGGAGAGTCTTCTTCAGGTCGATCAAATAGATCCCGCCCCGCTCCGCGAAGATGAATCTGCGCATCTTCGGGTTCCAGCGGTGCGTCTGGTGGCCGAAGTGGACGCCCGCCTGTAGCAGTTCCTTCAGACCGACTTCTGACATGCTATCGATAACTCGCTGCTTGGGTTCGGCTACGCCGCGGCCTGACTTCTACCGCTTGGAAAACTGGAATCGCTTGCGCGCTTTCGGCTGGCCCGGCTTCTTGCGCTCGACGACCCGAGGGTCGCGCGTCAGGAGATCGTGCGATCGCAGCGTGACACGCATGTCCTCGTCCACCTTGAGGATGGCGCGCGCTATCGCCAGCTGAATCGCCGCGGCCTGACCGGACGGTCCGCCGCCCGTCACACGGGCATGCACCCCGAATTGTCCTTCCATGCCCGTCACTTCGAACGGCTTTCCTGCAACGGTCCGATGGCGAGCAAGGGGAAAATAGTCATCAATGACCCGGCCGTTGATGCTCCACGAGCTCTCTCCCGGCCTGAGCCATACACGTGCGACCGCCGCCTTGCGCCGGCCGAGCCCCTGGTATGTCGTACTGTCCGCCAAACTTCCTCCGTGTCGTTTTGATGCGCCCCGTCCGTCAGACGTCCATGGGCTGCGGTCGCTGCGCGGCATGCGGGTGCTCCGCACCGGCATACACTTTGAGCTTCTGCGCCATCTGGCGTCCGAGGGCGTTCTTGGGGAGCATTCCCTTGACTGCACGTTCGATCACCCGCTCCGGATGAGTCTTCATCATCCTGTCGAACGGAATCATGCGCTCGCCACCCATGTATCCGCTGTGGCTGAAATACTCCTTCTGCTCCGCCTTCCGACCCGTCAGACGCACGTCCCGGGCATTCACCACGACCACGTAGTCACCCACGTCGAGGTGCGTGCTGAACATCGGCTTGTGCTTGCCCCTGAGAACGGACGCCACACGAGTCGCCAGACGCCCCAGGACCTGGTCCCGGGCATCGACGACAAACCAGTCGTGCTGAATCTCGCCTGCTTTGACCGAGTACGTCTTCATTACCGACATCGCCCCGCCCGCTCGCGCACCCGAGGCGCCTTCACGTGTTCGCACTGAAATCTGGGAGAAAAAGCGAGCCGCCCCGCACTTGGCGGCAGCGGCCGAGTTCATCCCGCTAACAGCCCCGAAAGCTAAAGGGCGTATATGCGGGTGTCAAGACTCACCGTACGAGGTTTCAGTGTTCGCGAAAGGACTCCAGAACCCGACCCGTGGCCCCCAGTCTGAGACGGACGAGGGCTCGGTCTTTGATCTGCCGGATTCGCTCGCGGCTGACCGAGAACTTCCGCCCGATCTGCTCGAGGGTGTGTGACTCCTCTCCCTCCAGCCCGAAATACATCTTGATGATGCGCGCTTCCCTGTCCGGGAGATGATTGAGACTCGCTTCCAGCACCTCGCGAAGCGCCTCGCGCTGCGTGCGCTCGTCGGGCTCCTCACCCTCGCGGTCCGGAATGAGCTCGAGCATCGAGGTGTCCTCGGCGTCCGGGACGGGCGCGTCGAGGGATATGTAGCCCGCCTGCATGGTGAGGGCCCGCTGGATGGCTTCCGGGGAGAGACCGAGCTCGAGGCCCACCTCTTCAGGGGTCGCGCGGCGTCCCAGCTCCTGGCTCAGCCTCCGCGACGTGCGCACCACCTTGTTGGCCTCGTCCATACGCCCAACGGGCACCCGCACGATCCTGGACTGCTCCGCGATCGCCTGCATCATGGCCTGGCGTATCCACCATACGGCGTACGAGATGAATCGCACGCCCTTGGTTTCGTCGAACCGGCGCGCCGCTCGCATCAGGCCGAGATTGCCCTCGTTCACGAGATCCGCGAAAGCGACACCGTGGTTACGGTAGCGCTTCGCGACGGTCACGACGAACCGAAGGTTGGCAGCCACCAGATGGTTCAGTGCCTCCTCGTCCCCTTCTCGGATCGCCTGCGCAAGGTGGACCTCTTCGTCCCGGGTCAGAATGGGATGACCCGCGATCTCTCTCAGATACATGTCGAGAGAACCGACTCCCGTACCGTCAGCCTTTCGCGCCATCTTCCTCGCATCCGGGGGACCGTTCGGGCCGGATTCGTCCGCCTACGTCACCTGATGGAGTCGAACAATCGGCTCCAACGAATCTCGGTGAGCCAGGGAAACGGGGTGATCTTGTTTCGGTCGTAGGAGAAGTAGATGATCCAGGGCCGTCCCTTGATCGACTGGTCCGGAACGAAACCCCAATAGCGGGAATCTTCGGAATTGTCGCGGTTGTCTCCCATCACGAAGAAGCTGTCCAGGGGAACCGTGATCGGACCCCAGTTGTCCCTCGTGGGCCTGTATTCGTGCACCCGGCGCCCACTCTCGACCAGGTGGGTGCGTTGCCAGTCGAACTGCGGGCTCCGTGGATCTTCATACGGGCGGGTATGTCGGGCGTAAGGTTCCGCCACCTGACTCCCGTTCCGGTACAGAACGCCCTCGACCATCAGAAGAGTGTCTCCGGGAAGCCCAACGATTCGCTTGACATAATTGGTGTTTGCCGCCTGCCGAGCCGCCGGCGGAGGAGAGAACACCACGATGTCACCGCGGGCCGGGGGGTCGAAGGCCGGGAGCCTCACCCCCGTTCCCGGCAGCTCCGCTCCGTATACCATCTTGTTGACGAGCAGGAAATCACCCACAAGAAGGGTCTGCTCCATCGATCCGGTGGGTATCTGAAACGCCTCGACGACGAACGTCCTCACGAGGATGAACAACAGGAAGGCGACGGCGATGGACTTGGTCCATTCCCACAGCCACCGGCCGACAGAGCCGCTCTCCGCCTCCTGCTTCTGCTTGGCCTTCTTCATGCTCTTGCTCATCCTTCCCTGCACCTGCCTGTCTAAGTGTACTCACCCACGAAGCTTCACGATCGGCGCGTTCCGTCGGTGAGAAACTAACCCTTCGTTCGATCGAGCGTTCCGCCTATCCGTCGGGCAACTCCACTCACTATACGTTGGCAAGGTGGCCGCTGCACTCAACTCGACCTCAACGAGAGCGATTCCCGATCAGTCGCCGTCCGCTCCCGTCAGCTCGAGAACGAGCTTCCCCGACTCGACCTCGAAGTCCGCGACCCTTCCCGGGGTCGGCAGCAATAGCATGACCCCCGTCGTTTCGACTCCGGGCATCTCGATACTTTCCAGAATCCACGGGACCATCATCGACGGGACGACGATAGAGCCGGCCTGAAGGGTCAAGATCTCGACCCGGGCCACACCGGGCGTCAGGACGCCGGGCCACAGCTCGACGACGACTTTCGCCGAATCGGAAAACAACCTCTCGACGACCTCGGGCGATGCCAGACCTTCGAGCCCCCTCGGGTCGACCCGGGCGGACAGAAGAACCGTGCTGTCACGCAATTCCACCACCGGCTCGGTGATCCCGGCCGGCAGCAGCGGTCCGGCTCGATATGTGAGCAAGCTCTGAATTTCGGCCTGGCTTAGCTCCAGTCTCCGCATTCCATCCCGCGCCGTCACGGCCTCCAGCTTCTGCGTCGCGCGCTCCGCCAGGTCCTCGCTGGGCTGCGACGCCGACGTGATTTCGAGTCGTCTCCACCACCCGGCGAGATCGTCCCGAAATAGCCACCCCCCGGCCACGACCACCAGGATCAGAGCCAGACAGCCTACACGTGCAAGACAGTTCTTGATCATTCCCGCCCCCGGGCGAGCGCTTCGGGCGCTCAACCGCGCGGCCCCATACGAGCCGCGACCAGCCGTGTGTGCACGGCACCCTCAGCCCCCAGCTGACTCTTCATGAGATCGAGGTGCGTCACTCGATACACGTCGGGCACCCGGAGTGAGCGCGCAACTTCCTCGAGCCGCCGGAATTCTCCGGCCTCCGCCGCGCGCGGCGCCTTGCCCAGCGTCACGTGCGGTTGATAGGGCCGCTCTTCGCGAGCGATGCCCAGCTCCGCCAGACGTCTCTCGAGATCGTCCTTTATGAATCGCAACTCCGGAGTCGGCTCGACCCCGAGCCACACCACGCGGGGGCGACGGGGAGACGGAAACGCGCCGATCGGCCCGAATTTCATCTCGAAGGGACGGAAGCTGCCCGCGACCTCCTCCAACGCCGCGGCGATCGGATCGACCCTCTCCAGGGGCACCTCGCCGATGAACTTGAGAGTGAGGTGCACGTGATCGACCTCGGTCCACCGCCCCGGTACTCCCGCCTCCTGAAGCGGACGGGAGAGCCTGGCGATCTTCTGGCGCAGTCGAGCCGGGAAATTCACGGCCACGAAGATGCGCATGCGACCTCGCTTCCATTTACTTCTGTCTATCCCGCCTTCGGGGCATGGCCTCCCCGTACAAGCTGGCCCGGAGCGCGCTGGGGCGGCAAGAGCGCCGCCCCGGCACGGGCTGCGCCGGCGTCCGGAGGCCTGTACGATGGGGGGGACGGTGGAGTGTCAATCCGATGCGGGAGGCGTAGCCGATGACAGACTTCAGAGTCGCGGTTGGCAAGGACGTGCTGGTCTTCGCCGCCGCCCACTTCATTACCTACGGTGACGGAGGTTGCGAGCCGCTGCACGGACACAACTACCGTGTCGGCGTGACTCTGGAGGGAGATCTGGATCGGCACTCCCTCGTCTATGACTTCATCGCCCTGAGACGAGACATGGAGAAGCTTCTCGCGGAGCTGGACCACCGCGTGATCCTTCCGGAGTTCAACCAGGAGTTCCACCTGGCGTCGTCCGGCGACGAGGTCGAGGTGAGACACCGCGACCGACGCTACGTATTCCCTGTGGCCGATGCCGTCATTCTGCCCATCGCCAACACCACGGCTGAGAACATCGCCGAGTACCTCGGGAGGCGACTGGCGAAGGACTTGCGAACTGCCGATTGCGGGCCGTTGGAGCGTCTGCAGATCGAGGTCGAAGAATCCCCGGGCCAGTCCGCTTTCTGGGCCGGGTCGCTCGAAATCTGAAGACCTTTTCCTGAAGGGGGTACGAACGGAGTGAGCATCCCGCTCGTCCGCGAAATCAGCGGAGCCCCCCGGCCCGAGGAACTGTTCGCGAGGCTCTCCGAAGAGCCCTGGACTGTCTGGCTCGACACGTCTCTCACAGGGCAGTCGTCCGGTCGCTATTCCTTTCTCGCGGTAGACCCGTTCCGGGTGCTGCGCGGGCGGAACGGAAATGCCGAGTGGATAGAGTCGGGAGGAATCCGCCCCGCACGTGGGGCCCCGCTTCGTGAACTCCAGGACGCAATGGGCCGATACCGTCTGTCCAACGTGGCCGGCCTGCCACCGTTTTGCGGAGGGGCGGCGGGCATGTTCGGCTACGAACTCGCGTCCGACCTCGAATCGATCCCGCCGGCTGAATACCGTGACCTGGCAACCCCCGACCTGGAAATCGGCTTTTACGACCTGGTGGTCGGGTGGGATCGAGAGGAAGACCGGTGCTGGATTTCTTCGACCGGGTCCGCCGATGGAGACGAGCTCGCCGGGGACCTGGCGGCGCGGCGCCTGCGGCAGGCAAACGAGTGGCTGAACGGCGGCCCGACGCCGGCCGAGTATCGGTTACCCGGCGGATCGGGATTGAGCAGCCGCCCGACGGCAGCCCCGCCGACACACCCTGTCCCGAGTCACCCGGGACTGCGCTCCACGTTCTCGCCCGAAGCGTATCAAGAGGCCGTCCGTCAAGCGATCGAGTGGATCCGCGCAGGAGACGTTTACCAGGTCAATTTGTCGCAGCGTTTCGAAATCAACTCCGGCGAGAGCCCTGCGCATCTCTACCTCAGGCTGCGAGACGCCAGTCCGGCGCCGTTTGGAGCCTTCTTCGCGGGGGACCAGTTTTCCGTTCTCAGTACGTCACCCGAGCGCTTCCTTCACGTCTCGCTCACCGGGAACGTGCAGACGCGTCCGATCAAGGGGACCCGCCCCCGCGCCGAAGATCCCACGGAAGATCGGGCCCTGGCGGAAAGCCTGCAGGCGAGCGTGAAGGATCGAGCCGAGAACCTGATGATCGTCGACCTCCTCCGTAACGACCTGTCCCGCGTCTGCCGACCCGACTCGGTGCGCGCCAGTGAGCTATTTCGGATCGAGTCCTATCGAACCGTGCATCACCTCGTATCGACGGTGGAGGGAACGCTGAAGATGGGGCTCGATACATCGGACCTTCTGGGCGCGACCTTTCCCTCCGGCTCCGTCACGGGCGCGCCAAAAATCCGGGCTATGCAGCTCATTTCGGAGATCGAGCCGGTGGCCCGGGGACCATATTGCGGGGCCGTCGGCTACCTGGGTTTCGGCGGGGACATGGACACGAGCGTCTCGATTCGCATCGCCATCGCCACTGAAGGCAAGGTCATCTTTCACGCCGGCGGCGCGGTCGTCGCGGACTCGGATCCGGCCGCTGAATACGCGGAGACGCTCGACAAGGCGCGGGCGCTCCTCTCCGCCATCCCGGCCGGCTTGCGATGATCGTCCTCCTCGACAACTACGACTCGTTCGGGCACAACCTGGCCCGGTACCTGGAGCAGCTGGGCGAGCGGGTAGTGGTCATCCGCAACGACGCGACGGATGTGCCCTCGCTTCTGGGCCTGGAGCCCACTCACATCGTCCTGTCGCCGGGGCCCTGCACTCCGGAGGAGGCCGGGATTTCCGTGGAGCTGGTCCGCGCCTGCGCAACCAGCACGCCCCTCCTCGGTGTGTGTCTGGGGCACCAGTGCGTCGGAGCCGCCTTCGGAGCGAAGATCATCCGGGCCGACCCGGTGCATGGAAAGATCTCGCGCGTCGAGCACGAATCAAAGGACCTCTTCGCAGGAATTCCTTCGCCGCTCACCGTTACTCGCTACCATTCCCTGGTCGTCGACCCGAGCACCCTCCCGGCCGCGCTCGTGCCCACCGCCTGGACCTCCGGACATGTGCTCATGGGACTTCGACACCGCACGTCGCCGGTGTGGGGCGTTCAGTTTCACCCGGAAGCGGTGCTCACGGAACACGGGCACGCGCTGCTCAGGAATTTCTTGGCCCTGGGCAGAGAGCAGCCTCCGCCCGGCCTGGCACCGGGACTCCCGGCCCCGGAATCACCGGTTCTGCCACCGACCGGTCCGCCGCACGCCTGACCGGGGCCGTCCGGCCGTCTCCATGAGCCTCCCCAGCGAGAATCAGGGCATCCGGTGCACGTCCCGATATTGGAGGGCCTCGGCTACGTGCGCCGGCTGAATGCCGGCGGACGAGTCCAGGTCGGCGATCGTACGGGAGACACGCAGAATCCGGTGACAGGCCCTGGCGCTGAATCCGAACGCGGACGAGCCCCGCTGGAGGAGGTTGTCCGCGTCTTCCTGGAGTGAACAGTGGTCGCGGATTTCCCTGGGAGACAGGTGCGCGTTTAGAAAGCTGGCGCTTCGAAATCGACGAGCTGCCCTGGCTCGAGCTTTCTGGACCCGGTCACGCATAGCCGGGCTCTCGGGTTGACCGGGACCGGCTCGAAGCGCTCTCCAGTCGACCGCCGGAACGTCCACGAAGATGTCGACCCTGTCCAGCAGTGGGGCGCTGAGCCGGCGGGAATGACGGCGGATACTGGATGGATCGCATGTACAGCTCCGATCCGTCTCGACCAGGCGTCCGCATTCACAGGGATTCATCGCGGCAGCCAGCAGAAAGCGAGCCGGATAGCGTACGTGCGTTCCGGCTCGTGTGATCGACACGACCCCTTCTTCCAGCGGTTGCCTGAGAGCGTCCAACGTCGAGGCACGGAACTCGGTGATCTCGTCCAGGAACAGGACCCCGTGGTGGGCCAGCGAGATCTCGCCGGGGCGCACCGGGGCTCCACCCCCCACGAGGCCGATCCGGGTAACCGTGTGGTGTGGTGCTCGGAACGGTCGGTCTTCGAGCAATCCGGCTCCAGTTGGCAGCCGCCCCGCCACACTGTGCACCGCGGTGGCCTCCAGCGCCTCCCGACGCGTTAGGACCGGCAGGATGGAAGGCAGAGCGCGCGCCAGCATCGTCTTTCCGACGCCCGGCGCTCCCCTCAGGAGAATGTTGTGCCCGCCGGCGGCCGCGATTTCGAGGGCGCGCTTGGCCGTCCGCTGGCCGGAGACGTCCGCGAAGTCGTGCGAGCGACACGCGGTGGAGGCGGAAGGACGGATCGCATCCTGAGACGACGGCAGCCCGGTCCCGCCCCGAAGGAAGCCCAGAACCTGTTCCAGGGTGCCGGCACCCAGGACCCTGAGTCCGCTGGCCGCTCGAGTCTCCGCCAGGTTGGCCTCGGGCACGATCAGACCGTCCAGACCTTCCAACCGGCTGAGACGGAGGGCAATCGGCAGCGAACCCCGCACCGGCCGCAGGGTGCCGTCGAGTCCCAGCTCTCCCGCGAACCCCCAGCGACTGACCTGTTCCCCTGGCACGTGGCCAGCGCCGGCGAGGACCGCCACCGCCACCGGGAGATCGAACGCGGCGCCGTCCTTCCGAAGGTCAGCGGGGGACAGGTTCACCGTGATTCGAAGTCCGGGGACCCGCAAACCAAGCTGTGCGGCCGCGGACCGGAACCTCTCCCGGCACTCCCTTGCGGCCGCAGGTGCGAGGCCCACGATGCCGATCATCGGGGTACCCCGCCGGATCGCTACCTCCACGCGCACCGGGATCGCCTCGAGGCCCGAAAGGGCAGCGCTGAACGCCGTTTGAACCATACCCACCACAATGGCCGGCGAATTCAACAGGCTCTCACCGCAGCATGGGTCGCCCTCGGCGGCTCGCCGTCAGATGAACGTCGCGATATCCTCCAGCCGCTTTCGGACCAGGGACGGTACGACAGCTCCTTCCGCCGGGTGGCCCAAGACCAGGATGAGAAACGCGCGTTCCCGATCGGGGCGACCAAGCAGGGTGCCCAGGAAGCGCATCGGGCTCGGTGTGTGGGTAAGCGTCGCCAGGCCCGCGGAATGGGCAGCCGCGATCAGCATCCCGGTGGCGATCCCGACGGACTCCTGCACGTAGTAGTTCTTGACACGTTCGCCCGAGTCGCTTTCGCCGTAGCTCTCAGCGAACACCACGATCAGCCAGGGAGCGACTTCGAGAAACGGTTTGGCGGCGTCCGTTCCGAGCGGGGCCAGGGCCTCCAGCCAATCGGCGGGCGCCCGGTGCTCGTAGAACTCCTCTTCCTCCCCCTCGGCCGCAATTCTTATCCGTCGCTTGGTCTGAGGATCCGACACGGCCACGAAGCGCCATGGCTGCCGGTGCGCACCGCTGGGGGCGCTTCCCGCCGCCAGGATACAGTCCTCGATAATCGACCTCGGTACCGGCCGGTCCGAGAAATGACGAACGGTGCGCCTCCTGGCCGCTTCCGTCCGGAAGGCGCGGGCGCGGCGCTCCATTTCTTCGTCGGGCAAGGCGTGCCACTCCAACGGATCGAAGCGGTCTTCTGTCATCTCGTTCCTCCGGGAACGGGCCGTCGACCATACGGGGAGACTCCATGTCACAACGTTTCACCTGATTCATCGGTGGGCAATCCGGCTGGTGCCACGCCGAACGGCGGGCCTATACTCGGCGCGAGCACCGACAGGCCCCGAGACGGAGCGGACATGGAATCAGGCCACAGTGGAGCTCCCGGCGCGACCGCGCGCCGCGCGCGGCTGCTCGGCTATGCGGCAGCGATAGGGGCCGGAGCGCTCTGGGGAACTACAGGCCCACTCAGCACCGCTCTTTATGCGGAGGGCGCGGCGCTGACCGGAGTCGGCTTCTGGCGCGTAGCCATCGCGACGGCGGGGCTCCTCGCCGTCGGCATGGTGCGCCGCGATCTCCTCCGAGTGGACCGTGTCGGCCTATTGGCGGTCGGGTTGGGTGGCGGCGCGCTGGTGGCTCTGTTCGAGGTCGCGTATCAGTATGCCATCGCGGGAGCAGGCGTGGCCGGCGCGGCCACCCTCCTGTACACCGCGCCACTGATCGTGGCCGTTCTCGGCCACCTGCTGCTCGGCGAGCGACTGACGCCCGCCCGGATCGCTCTCGCATTTCTGGTTCTCGTCGGTGTGTACCTCACAGTGCGAGGCGGTGAGGGTGTCGACACCCTATTCGCCTCTCGCCGCGCCGGCCTCGTCGCGGGTGTGACGGGCGGCCTGCTCGCGGCCTTCGCGTACGCCGGGACAACGCTGCTCGCCCGGTGGGCGGTCCCCCGTTACGGCTCTTCTCGGGTCCTCTTCCTCGAATTGGCCGGCGGGACTTTGCTTCTCGGCCTCTTCCTGCCGGCTATCGGCCGACCGCCGGCCCCTCCGGACAGCCTCAGCGGGTGGATATACGTCGGTTTGCTATCTCTGGGCGCGGTCGTCGGAGCCAATCTCTTGTTCTTCGGCGCCCTCAAGCGGGTAGAGGCGGCCCCGGCCGCCGTGGCTGCCACGATCGAGCCCGTGATCGCGACCATCCTTGCCCTGGTTCTGTTCGGCCAGGCATTGTCTGGTCGCGGGTGGATGGGACTGACGCTGGTCGTGGCCAGCGTCGCCATGGGCTACTGGATCGAAGCCCGAGCCAGCGGGTCGCCGGGTCCTGACCAGGAGTTTCCCAGCCGGCGCGAGCGCTTACATTAGCCCCTATGCCACAGATCAAGAACGCCCCGTTGGCCGCGCGCCTGGATCGCCTGACGTGGCCGGAGGCCGCGGCCTGGTTCCGACGCGATCCCCGCCTCCTGCTGCCGATCGGAACGTGCCTTCAGCACGGACCACACCTTCCGCTTGGAGGCGACACGTTCGTGGTCGAGCGGCTTGCCGAGGCCGTGTCCGAAAAGACCGGGATCCTCGTGGCCCCGACGCTATCGTACGGAGTGAGTTCGGATATTGAACAATCTTATGCCGGCACTGCTTCCCTGGAGCGAAAAACCCTTCACCGGGTACTCAACGAGTTGGTGGACTCGTGGGAGAGACAGGGCCTGGAGGAGATCATTCTGATCACGGCCCACGGGTACGGACCTCATATCCAGGCGATGGCAGCGGTGGTAGCGGACTTCGTCCGGGTGCGGGCCGTGGACATTCACGCGATCGATCTGGCGGCCTTCCTGCGCGGCGGGCACGGGGCGGAGCACGCCGGTGAGATGGACACGGCGATAATGCTCCACCTGGCCCCTGAATTGGTCAGGAAAGACCTGGTGGCCGACGAAATCGGCAGCGACGGGCGGCAGGCCGTGAAGGACGAACCAGTCCCTTCGCGCGGATCGCCCGGGGTGGTGGGCCGGCCCAGTCTGGCCACCAGAGAGACGGGAAGGCGGATTTGCGATTATCTCGTTGACTACATTTCGAGGCGCCTGGATGCTTAACGGAATGGGACACAGGCTTCGGGCCGCTGGCCTATGGGCGATCCTGGCGTTCGTCACGGCATCGCCCGCAGCGCCGCAACAGACCGGCCAACTGGACAGCGGGACGTTCGAGCATACCTTGCGCGGCAGCTTCGCGGGAACCGAGACGTTCGCCTTGCGAATGCGCGGCGAAGACGTTGTGGCCGTTGGCCGCGTGACGCGTGAAGGTGGACCGGACGCGCTCCGGGCGCTCGAAGTGGGCGTGAGGTTGGACGGGGTCGGCAGACCCCTCAGATACGAGCTTCATACCCGGGAAGGACCTCCCCTGCATGTCGTCGTGAATCGGACGGGCAGCCGGCTCCGTGTCACGACCACGGATGACGAGGGAGAGCGATTCACCGAGTTCCTGGCCCGTGATCTGCTTATCCTGGAGCGGGAGATCGCTCATCACTACTACATTCTGGCTCGCAGACTTCGCGAGTCGGACGATCCGCGGTCCGCACAACTGAACGTGCTGGTTCCCTCCACGGGCCGTACCCGTCCGTTGCGGGTGCGGGCATTCTCGAGAGATACGCTTACGCTCGAGGACGAACGGATCTCCTCCACCCGTTACGCGCTGAGCATCGGGGGCGAAGAGACCGTCCTCTGGGTGTCGAGTGAAGACGGCCGAGTGCTGCAGGTGGCCATCCCCGAACGCGGATGGCTAGCGACGCGGGTTGCGCGCCCCTGAGTCATGGGGGCGTGGGCAACAATCCCGATGTTTCGGGTGTTCCAAGTGCGGGCCAGAGGGTGAAACCGACGGCCGGTTCGCAACGTATGTAGAGTGGATCCGGGCAGACTCCGCTAATTAGTTGTCAAGGATAGACATATGTCTCGTAAACGCAAGATCGCGATCGGGGCCGTGGGTCTCGTAGTCGTGGCGGTAGTGATTGCAACGCTGGGCGGAGGGGAGGGCGACGGGGTCGCGGTTCGGGTCGAGGACGTAGGCCGGCAGGATCTGGTTGCCCGTGTTACGGCCACTGGCCACATCGAACCCAAGACGTCCATCGACATCAGCGCCGACGTGAGCGGGCGAATCGTCCAGCTCACGGTCGAAGAAGGCGATGACGTCGAGGCGGGCCAGCTCATTCTGGTGATCGATCCGGCCCGCTTCGAGGCCGCGGTGGATCGCGCCGAGGCGGCCCTCTCGGACGCGCAGGCCCGGGAAGCGCAGGCCCGAGGAAGCTACGAACAGGCGAAGCGTGACTGGGACCGGATCCGGCAGCTGAAGGAGGCGGCGGAGGGGATGCTCACGGAGACGGAGTTCGAGCAGACGAGGACGCAGGCCGAGGTCCAGCAGGCCCTGTATGAGTCTTCGCGGCACGGGGTGAACATGGCCCGGGCGAGCGTGCGCGAGGCTCGGGACAACCTGGCCAAGACCGTGATCGAAGCGCCGATGAGCGGCCGGGTCACGCGGCTCAACGTCGAGCGTGGGGAGACGGCTGTCGTCGGCACGATGAACAACCCGGGCAGCCTGCTTCTGACGATCGCCGACCTGTCGGTCATGGAAGCGGTCATCGAGGTAGATGAGACGGATGTCCCCGAGATCACGATCGGCGACTCGACGGTCGTGACCATCGATGCTTTCCGGGGACAGGATTTCGTTGGACGGGTCACCAAGATCGGCAACAGCTCGATCAGGCCGCGCAACCAGCTCCAGAGCAGTTCGGAGCAGGCTATCGACTTCGAGGTGCGGATCACCCTCGAGAATCCGGGCGTGGACCTTCGAACGGACCTGTCGGCCACGGCCGATGTGATCACGGCAGTCCGGCCCGAGGTGCTGGCGATACCCATCATCGCTCTGACCCTGATGGACCCGTCACAGTATGAACGGATTCCCACCGAGGAAGAGGGAGTCGAACAGGAAGCAGAGGTATCCGCGGAGGAGACCG
>JABDQB010000327.1 GCA_013042495.1 Gemmatimonadota bacterium | reverse complement strand
CATCCGAGGTACGTGCCCGTGATGATCAGCGCCCCAAACATCGATCGCGCGCTGAAACCCTCGCGCTGCCTTGTCGATGTGGTATGCGATGTCCGAGACGAAGTACGTATGAGAACCGTCACTCTTGACGAGAACCCTGTCCTTTTCGTCGCCGAGATCCGTGGTGCGTAGCCAGAGGGCTCCGTCATCCTCGTAGGCGCGCCCCGAATCGGTAAGACGGACCACCAGTTCTTCGACGCCGCCCGTCGCGAACAGCGAGGACTCATCGAACCAATGATCCATGTGCACGCCGAATTCTTCCAGGTCCCGCTGTTGCTCGGCCCGGAGAAGCTCGGAGGCCCGCGAACTGAACAGGCGCAGCCGCTCGACGCGGTCCATTGACTCGAGCCGATCCGCCCCCAACTCGTCGACTAGCCGCGTCGCGATGTCGATCACGTACTGGCCCTGGTAGCCGCCCTGCGGCATCTCGATCTCAGCTCCGCCGGCCTGCCGCCACCGGGTCTCTATCGACTCCCCGAGAAGCTCAATCTGTCGGCCAGCGTCGTTGACGTAGAACTCCCTGGTGACTTCGTGACCTGTCCACTCCAAGAGCGACGCCGCCGCGTCCCCGATCGCAGCGCCCCTGCCGTGGGCGACATGCAAAGGACCCGTTGGATTGGCGGACACAAATTCCACGTTGTAACGCAAGGGAGCCGTCGCCGTCGACCGACCCCAGTCGGGACCTAGCGCCAGGACCGTGCGCAGACCCGACCACAGTACCTCGTCAGACAGCCTGAAGTTCAGAAAACCGGGACCCGCAATGACCACGTCCGACACTACCGTCGATCCCAGTTCGATTCGATCCACGAGTTCAGCCGCTATCTCGCGCGGCGCGCGGCCCAGCCGCCCCGAGAGAACGAGGGCCGCGTTGGAGGCGAAGTCGCCATGCGTGACGTCCGCAGGTCTCTCTACTTGTGGTATGAAGTCGTCGGGCGCCCCGATGGCGGCCGCAGCCTGCGCGAGAGCCGCTACGATTGCGTGCGCCGGCGCGCTTCGGACATCAGCCGCCACTTTCTGCGCCGTCCTTACCCGAGTTACCGGATGCACCGTCACCGCTCTGCTCCTTCGGCTGTTTGCCTCCTCCGCTGGCGGCACTGCGATAGTCGGTCGCGTAGAAGCCCGGCCCCTTGAAGACCAATCCTCCACCGCTGGATATCAGACGTCGGACCTTCCCGCCGCACTCCGGGCATTCCGTCGCAGGATCCTCGTTGATTCCCTGGAATCTCTCGAAGGCGTGACCGCAATCACGACATTCATATTCGTACGTCGGCATGAATCCCTTTCGTCTTCGCGGCCAGGATTACTGGGGCCTGTATGGGCCCCACAACCCCAGCAGCCTGCCGCTGATCTCGCCGAGGGAGGCCCTGACTTTGACGGCTTCGATCATGGGAGGCAAGAGGTTGCTTCCGGCGCCCGCCGCCATGGCAACCCGGCCCAGGGCGAGCTCCACCTGATGCGAATCCCGAGCTCTGCGGACCTCTTCGAGTCGAGACCGCTGGGCCCGCTGCAGATTCGTGAAGTCCGGAAGCGCCACGGGCGTCGGTTCCTCCTCTTCCTCGTACACGTTGACGCCCACGACGGCTTGATTCCCGCTCTCGACCGCCAACTGCCAGGCGTACGCAGAATCGTGTATCTCGTCCGTCATGAACGGGATCGCCGAGGCCGCCCCGCCGAGTTCCTCGATCTTCTGGAGGTACCCCCGGGCAAGCTCTTCCAGTTGGTCCGTCAGGCTCTCGACGTAGTGGGAGCCTCCAAGCGGATCCACCGTATCACGAACGCCCGATTCTTCCGCCAGTACCTGTTGGGTTCGGAGTGCTAGTCGGGCCGCCTCGGCACCAGGAAGAGCCAGGGCCTCATCGAAGCTGTTCGTGTGCAACGATTGAGTCCCCCCCAGCACGCCGGCCAGCGCCTGTACCGCCACTCGGACCACGTTGTTCAGCGGCTGCTGTGCGGTAAGCGTCGCACCGCCGGTCTGGGTGTGAAATCGAAGCCGGCAGCTTCGGTCCGAGGCTCCAAAGTCTTCTCGCATCAGCCGGGCCCACAGCCTCCTCGCGGCCCTGAACTTCGCGGCTTCCTCGAACAGGTGATTGTGGGCCGCGAAGAAGAAGCTCAAGCGCGGGGCGAACTGCTCGACTTCCAGGCCCCGCTCGAGCGCGCGACGCACGTATTCACGACCATTGGCGAGAGTAAACGCGATTTCCTGCGCGGCGGTAGCCCCCGCCTCGCGCATGTGGTAGCCACTGATGGAGATGCTGTTCCAGCGCGGGAGATTCTCGGAGCAGTAATCGAATATGTCCGTCACCAGGCGAAGACTCGGCTCGACAGGGTATACATAAGTTCCCCGCGAGATGAACTCCTTGAGGATGTCGTTTTGCACCGTACCGGACAGGCTCGAACGCTCTATCCCGCGGCCATCGGCCACCGCGACGTACATCGCCAGCAGTACTCCAGCCGTCGCGTTGATCGTCATGGACGTGGAAACCCGGTCGAGGGGGATCTTCGCGAACAGCCGCTCCACATCGTCGATCGTGTCGATCGCTACTCCCACCCGTCCTACCTCTCCATCGGCCCGCGGATCGTCTGAATCCAGCCCCATCTGCGTCGGAAGGTCGAAGGCGACGGACAATCCGGTCTGTCCGGAGTCGAGCAGGTAGCGGAAACGCTGATTCGTTTCTTCCGCCGTCCCGAAGCCTGCGTATTGGCGCATGGTCCAGGGCCGCCCACGGTACATATCCTCGTAGACACCGCGAGTGAAAGGCCAATGTCCGGGCTCGCCCGAGTCCTCGACCCGATCGGTCCCTGGCCCGTAGAGGCGCTGGATGTCGATACCGGACGTCGTCCGCGGACCCAAATCATCGGACATGGGTCACCTCTGCTCGAGTCTCAGCAACACAGCGTCGCGCTCGACCGCCTGGCCCTCTTTGACCTCGACCGACATCACCCTGCCCGGCCCATCCGCTCGCAACTCGTTTTCCATCTTCATCGCTTCCATGACAACGAGACCATCCCCGTCCTCAATGTCCTGACCCGCCTCGACCTCGACCCGAACGATCAACCCGGGCATTGGAGCTCGCAGGTCGCGTCGCGCTTCGACCGGTGCCACATGCGAAGCCAGCTCTCGAATATGCCGCGTGCGCTCGTCTTCAACGACGACCTCGAAGAGGCGCCCCTCCAGTTCAATGCTCCACCCCGAGTCGGTCCGCCGGGCGAACAGAGACAGCGAGCGGCCGTCCATCCGCAGGTGCTGACGGTCAGACCCCGGCAGCGTGGTGATGTCCGCTTCGAGCGGTGACCCGTCCAGGAGCAGGCTCGCCGGTCCGAGCTCGATCTTCCGCGTATTCGCTCCGATCCGGGCGAAGTAGCGGATCACTGGATCCGAGGTCACACCTCCCCCTTCCTTGCTCAAGCTCGGTGCAGCCACGCCGCAGTCTCCACGTGCGCGGTCTGCGGAAACGCGTCGAATGGCTGCACTTCAAACAGATTCCAGGCCACTTGCAGACGGCCCAGGTCGCGAGCCAGCGTGGCCGGGTCGCAGCTCATGTATGCCAGGCGATCCGCAGATCCAGCGACCAGGGCTTCGGTGACACCGCGTGAGAGCCCCGTGCGAGGTGGATTGACCACGACCGTGTCGGCGGGCAGCAGGTCGGTCAGCCGGTTCTCCACCCGGTCCGACAGAACGACGAGCCGCCCTTCAGAACCTGAATCGGCCTGCAGGCAGGTCGCAGCGGCCCGCCGGGAAACCTCACAGGCGGTGACGCGTGCGCCGGATCTGGCCCACCGTATGGCCCGGGCTCCGACTCCCGAGTAGAGATCCAGCACGCGCCGCCCCACCAGGTCACCCATTCGTCGGTCCAGCCACCGGTCCATTTCGGCCGATACCTGTCGGTTCACCTGTAGGAACACGTCGGCCGGAAGCTCGAAATCGACTCCCTGCCACTGATCTGCCAGAGTCTCCCGCCCGGCCACGCGAACCGGCTCTCGTCCTTTCGTCGCCTGGTGCCATCCCACCAGACCCGGCACCGAGTTCATTAGTCTCCTCACGGCGCCGGAAGCAACGGGCCGGTCACCGCGGACCAGGACGTCCAGATTCCCCCCTGCCGCCGCCCGAATGGTAATCCGTGTTTCGGGCGCCGTGGGGATCTTCCACTCCCCACGCTCGCAGGCCTCCCGAAGGACCTCCCAGGCGTTCGCGATCGGCTCCTCGGCCAGGAGACAGCGCTGTACGTCAGTCACTGCGCCCGGATCGAATAGCCGGTGAAAGCCAGCCACCGCTTGCCCGGCGTCCACGCCCGTCGACAAGGTCACCCTGTTGCGATATCCGAACTCGCTCCCCACGGCGATCACGTCCGGGACCGGTACGTCCAGGCGACCGATCCTCCTGAGGGCTTGCTCGACCAGATCCCTCTTCACGCGGCGTTGCTCCCCCGGCGTGAGGTGCTGCAAACGACAACCGCCGCACACGGCGTACGAGGGACAAGGAGCCGGCCGAATCTCACCGCCCCTTTCCAGGAATTCCTTGATACGTCCCCGCGCCCATCTGGGCTTCTCCTGAACGATCTCCGCGCGGACGAGGTCTCCCGGAGCGGTGCGAGGAACGAATACGACCCGTCCCGACTCTTCGCGACCTACCCCATCTCCACCTGCCGCGATCCGGTCCACGCGCAACAAAGGAGCGCCGGCCGGGTCCGCGGCGCTCTCGACAATGCGTGACTCCACGCTCAATCCGCTCTGCCAAGCCGGCGACGCCACTCGCTGATCGCCGCCGGTCGTTCCGAGCGCTCCCCGATCACCATGTGCGACCTACCTCCGTCTCTAGCGGTGTGCTCGAGAAGTGTCGCCGCGACAGCAGCCGCCCTGGCCTGCCAGTCATCCGGGCCCAGTATCACCAACTCGGGGTGCCGCTCCAGGTAGCGAACGGACAAGTCTCCGCGATTGAAGTCGGCTTCATCCAGGACCGCGAGATGAAAGGGTTGGGTAGTGCGCAATCCTTCGATCTGCAATTCGCGCAGGGCCCTTCGCATCCGGAGAATCGCCTGATCGCGTGTCGGGGCGTGGACTATGAGCTTGCCGAGGAGCGGATCGTAGTGGAGACCTACTTCGAAGTGCTCTACGATTCCCCCATCCCATCGAACTCCGGGACCGCACGGAACCTCTAGCGCCCGAATCCTGCCACTCGAAGGGAAGAAGCCGTTGAACGGATCTTCTCCGCTGATTCGGCACTCGATCGCGTGCCCGATTGGCCAGTCAGGGCTAACCTCGGCCGAGAGCGGCAGACCCGCCGCAATGCGGACCTGCTCCTGCACCAGATCCACGCCGGTGACGAATTCGGTCACCGGGTGCTCGACCTGGATTCGGGTGTTCATCTCGAGAAAGAAGAA
>JABDQB010000318.1 GCA_013042495.1 Gemmatimonadota bacterium | reverse complement strand
GTCGGATACCGAAACCCACCTTCACGGTGCGGACGTACCACTCCGCTCCATCCTTCCGGATGCGACGCACCCTCTCCTGCAGGCGGTCGCCGGGAATGTAGCCCTGCTCGATCTCCCGGAACGGCTGACCCTCGAGAGTCGGCGGCATCGAGGACAACAGGTACTTCCGCTCGATCTCGATATCCGCGGATCCGGTGGTGACCAGGGATGCCCGGATCTCCTCGACGGACTCGAAGAAGGGCGCGCTGCGATCGCCAAGCCAGTGCTCGCGCAGGCTCGTGAACATTTCCTGTTGGTCCGCCTCCAGCCACCCCGCGATGCGCCGCAGCCCGATCCCTGCATCGGCCCGCGAACCGCGCTCGGCCTGTCTGCCGAGGTCCCCGACGAGGCCGGACAACAATTGCGCGTCGCGCAGGTTGCCGAGGAGGTCCTGCAGCCCCTTGAGGCTGACGAGCACTTCGTCGACGCCCTCGACATCGTCCGCGATCGGCTCGAAGAGGTAGCGGAGCCGTTTCGCGCGGATCCTGGCCCTGTGAGCCTCCGCCTCGTCCGCGATCGCGTGAACCCGTGAGAGATTCACGTCCAGCTCAGCCGCGTATTCCGGTATTCGACGTTCAATCGCGGCCGAGAACCGAAGGCCTTCGTTGAGGCCGCTGGCTCGCCCCGCAGTTTCGAGGTCGTCCAGCCGGCGGCGCAGTTTCTCGTCCAACTTCGCGAACTTGCGAAGCGCTCTCGAGACGCCACTCCCATAGCCTTCGTTGAGCTGGCGCTCCAGCTCCTCGCGAAGCAGCTCGACGCCCGGGGCCTCGTCGATCGATGCGTCGAGCTGATGGGCTTCCAGCCACGCCAGCTGGACCTCGGCGTCTCTGCCTCCCCCGGTCGAAGATGCCAGGTTGCGAATCCTCTTGCGTTGCTTGGGCGAAACGGCCGTGGCCAGGTACGGAGCATATGCCTGGAGGTTGCTGCGGAGGCGGCGCAAGCTCACCCGGAAATCGTGCAGAGCCTGGTCGTCACCCTTCTTCCGCAGGCGCACCGCGGACTGCCCCGCACGATCCAGGTAGAACCTCGCGATGTGGATTGCGCCCTCGTAGGCGGGCAGATCCAGCAAGCCGGATGGTCGACGCGCCATGCCGGCCTACCCCCCGAGCCGCCGGAGCTGAGCCGGCGCCAGGAACCAGTGGAGCCAGGCCGTGCCCGGCCGCAGCGGACCTTCGAATTCGAGCAGAATCGCCGAGCCCTTCTTCACGAGCGCGAAGTCGTGCCGCGACCCCGTAAGCAACCAGGCCGCCCAGTCCGACATGTGGGGCTCATGGCCCACGGCGGCCACCACATCTTCGGGACCAGTATCGCCCAGCCACTCGAGGAACGCCTGGCCGTCGCCCGTCCCCAGCGCGTCCGCGTGCTCGATACGGAGCCCGCCGTAAGCCTCCGCGACGATCTCCGCCGTCTGCACGGCGCGCGTAAGTGGACTGGTGGCGAGCACGTCGATCTGGGGAACCACTGTCAGCAAGCCTGCTGCCCCCCTGGCCATCCGCGTCCGGCCCCGTTCGGTGAGAGGCCTGTAATAGTCGGACTGGCCGGTACGAGAGAACTCGAACCGGTCCTGGGCTATCGCATGGCGGATGAGCAGCAACTTCATCAAACGTCCCGTCGTCTGCGGCTGAGCGGCGATCCGGCGCCGATTCGCCGGGGGCCGTAGAAAGTGGGCTCCTGTCGGTCAAATGTCGAGCAAATGGCGGGCCGCGGGGCTCGGAGCGTGTCGGAAGGGGGGGGTCAGAAGAAGGCGGTGAGAGACAGGTACAGGCTGGAAGGCACGATCCCGTATTCCGAGCCCGGGAGGGTGAATCCGGATTCCTCGCCCCCCATCGGCAGCACAGTGCTGCCTTCGCCGGCCCCGATCCCGAAGAAGAACCCGCCCCGCAGGTACGCCTCGTTGGACAGGGAATAGGTGGCCGCCGGTGAAAGAAGGAAGCTCCCGTCATTCATGTTCCACGTGGTGAGGAAATCGGCGGTTAGCAGCGGTGAGGCCTGCCACGACGCCTGCAGGGCGGTCTCGTTCCGCCCAATCACCTGCAATTCGCCGCGGCTGTACGGATCCGAGAGCAGGACGTCCAGATAACCGTCCGGGTCGGTCGCGCCGTATCCGTCGCGCTGGTATTCGAGCACGACGTACATGTCACGGCCCGCGCGCGGAAAGCTCCGATCCGCCCCGATCGTGAATCGCAGTACATCATCCGGCCAACGGAGCTCGGCTTCTCCGCGGAATGCCGTGCCCGCGGCCGTCAGGGTGGCTGCGGCGGAGACCGCACCTCCGTCGTGCAGCACGCCCGCCCAACCGGACACTTCCCACGGACCCGACGCCGTCGTGATACGACCCAGTGCCGTGATCGTCGTGCCGTCGCGAGTATCCGCCGGACGGAGCACGAAATCGAGTTCCGTGAATGGGCCGGAGAACCCCTGAATGCGAAGGGCGTCCACGCCCGCCCTGAACTCGCGAAACGGGTCCGCGGGATCGAACGGCACGAACGGATCAGCCGGGGTGAAAATCAACGACGTGGCCCAGGAGATGGTCTGCCGGCCCACGGTCGCCTCGGCAGACTCTCCCAGCGGGGCGATCACCAGGAGACGGTCGAAACGGTGGCGCCAGGATCCGTGGTCCCAGTCCTCGATCGTCCACTGGAGGGGCAGCCAGTCGATGCCGCTCGAGCTGGCGCCGAGCCCCGGAGTCAGCCCAAGACCGGGATCGGACACGAGCTCCAGTCCCTGCTCGTAGGCGATGTCTAGGCGCAGTGGCCCCAGGTCGGGAGCCGTCATCAGGCGGAGGCGCTGGAAGTCCGTGACGCCGGCGGGGGTGAACGGTCCTTCGAGGGAACCGGTGGCCACGTTCAGGTAGTAGCCACCGAGGCGGAGCTCCTCACGCAGAGACTGGGCGGCCGCCGGATT
>JABDQB010000314.1 GCA_013042495.1 Gemmatimonadota bacterium | reverse complement strand
CCGCAGCCCGCCAGAACGGATGGTGGTGGTCGGCGGCGGCTATGTGGGGGTCGAATTCGCGGACGTGTTCGACGCCTTCGGCGTGGACGTAACGGTCGTGGAGATGCTGGACACGCTGGTACCGGTTTCCGATCCCGAGGTTGGCAAGACGCTGGCTCGCTCGTTCAAGAAGCGTGGCATGACGATCAGGACGGGGACGAAGGTCGTTTCGCTGGACCGCGAGGCCACACCGATGGTGCTCACGGTGGAGTCCAAGAAGGGCCAGGAGACGATCGAGACGGACCTGCTGTTGATGGCCGTGGGCCGCAAGCCGGTGACCGACGGACTGGGGCTCGAGGCGCTGGGTGTCGAGATGGATGGGCCATGGGTCAAGATCAACGAGTGGTGCGAATCCAGCGTCCCCGGCATCTACGCCATCGGCGACGTGGCCGGGCAGCCGATGCTGGCGCACAAGGGGTCGCATGAGGGAATCGTGGCCGCGGAGAAGATCGCGGGCGTAGCGCACCACCCGATGCGGTATGACAACATCCCGAGCGTCGGGTACTGCCACCCGGAGGTCGCCAGCATCGGCCTCACGGAGGACGAGGCCAGGGAAGCCGGGCACGAGATCAAGGTCGGGAAGTATCCGCTGACGTCGCATGGCCGGGCTTTGACGTCCGGACACAACGAAGGCTTCGTGAAGATCATCGCCGACGAGAAATACGGCGAGATCCTGGGCGTTCATATGATCGGCTACAACGTCAGCGAGCTGATCGGCGAGGCCGGGATGGCCAGGGCTCTCGAGTCCACGGTCGAGGAAATCGCCGCGCACGCACACGCGCATCCGAGCATGGCGGAAGCCGTGATGGAAGCGGCGCTGGCGGCGATGGATCGCGCGATCCATATCTGACGTGGGCCCTCGTTTCCGTTCGCGAGTCGGTCCTCGCGAAGTGATCGTGGCGTATCGCAGGCATCGATGCGCTTACGGAAGATCGCTCCAGCGAACGAGGACTCCCCGCCTCGGTGGAGAGGGTAGCAGGGTGAATCGGTGAATTCCATCCAGCTGGTGCCGGTCGACGGACGGGTACCCTACGTCGCGGGCTTGAAGTGGCAACGCGAATTGGCTCGGGCCAGGATCGCGGGCGATCTGGTGGAAGACTTCGTGCTCCTCCTGGAGCACGAGCCGGTGGTGACGCTCGGTCGCGGCGCCCGCGACTCAAACGTGGTCGCTTCTCCGGAGTTGCTCGCGAGAACCGACGTCGAAACCGTCGAAGTCGAGCGTGGCGGCGACGTGACCTATCACGGCCCCGGGCAACTCGTGGGTTATCCGATTCTGGATCTCAATCGATGGAGGCGGGACCTGCACTGGTATCTCCGGCAGCTGGAGCAGGCGCTGATCGATGCCCTGCGCGAGCTGGGATTGGCCAGCTTCCGCTATCCGAACTTCACGGGTGTCTGGGTCGGCGACGAATCGGCACTCGACGCCACAGGCCGGGCGGCGGGGCAGGTACGGAAGATCGCCTCCCTCGGAGTGCACGTCAGCCGCTGGATCACATGGCACGGTTTCGCGCTCAACGTGACGGACGAGCCGCTTCGCAACTTCGATCTGATCGTTCCGTGCGGTATCGATGAGGTTCGGATGGCCACGCTGCAATCGGAGGGGGCGATCTTCGACTGGAAGGCAGTGTCGCGGGCGATAGGCAGGGGAATGGCGGGAGCCTTCGACTGCGAGGTCAGGACGGCCCCGCCGGTGCTGGCCGGCGATCGGCCGGCCCTCGACTCCACCCATGCGACCGCTGGCCGACCATGACCACCCTGTTCGACATCCTGGGGCCCCGGATGGTCGGTCCCTCGAGCAGCCACACGGCCGGCGCCTGTCGGCTCGGATACGTGGCGCAGGCCATCCTCGGCGGCATGCCGGACCGGGCCGTCGTGGGCCTGCACGGCAGCTTCGCGATGACGGGCGAGGGTCACGGCACTCGCATCGCCATCACGGGTGGCCTGCTCGGGCACACGCCGGACGATGAGCGCCTGCGCGGGGCCGAGAGGGAAGCCACCGAGAAGGGACTCGAGATCGAGTTCAGCACCGTGGATCTCGGCGACGATGCGCACCCCAATAGCGCCGTGTTCGAGGTTGTGCGGGGAGCGGAGCGGATCGCGATCACAGGCTGCTCGATCGGGGGTGGCCAGATCCGCGTCCTCGAGATCGACGGCTTCGCGGTGGATCTCTCCGGCTCGCTTCCCACGATCGTGGTGGTGGCGGATGACGTTCCGGGAACCGTAGCCCGCATTACGGGGCTGATCGCCGAGCGCGGCCTCAACGTGGCGACCGTACGTGTGGATCGGACCGGTCGCGGGGAGAGGGCCCTGATGACGATCGAGACCGACGAAGACGTGCCGGTCACCGTGCTGGAAGAGCTGGCCGCTCAGTCCTGGGTCCATTGGATCCGCAACGTCCATCGGTTGAACGCGTGAGCGAAGAGGGGGACGCATGATTCGCTCGTTCGCGGAGTGGTTCGAGCAGGCCGAGGCCGCCGGAGTCAGCCTGGCCGAGTTCGTCGAGCGTCGGGAGGTCAAGGAGACCGGGGTGCCGCGAGAGGCCATCCGAAAGCGAATCGAGGACACGCTAACCGTCATGCGAGGGGCAGTGGCGGAAGGGTTGGCAGAGTCGGCGACCTCGCCTTCGGGACTCACGGGGGGTCGCTCGGGAAGGCTCGCCGCGGATGGGCCCCGGCTCCTCGGCGATGACTTCACGACGATGTTGTCACGCGCGATCGCCACCCTCGAGACGAATGCCCGCATGGGCCTGATCATGGCGACGCCCACGGCTGGCGCCGCGGGGGTGGTCCCGGCCGTGCTTCTCACTCTGGCGCCGCTTCGCGGGTGGTCGGAGGAACGACTGGTGGATGCGATGCTGGTAGCCGGCGGGACCGGGATCATCATCGCTGACAGGGCATCGATCGCCGGCGCCGGCGGGGGATGCCAAGCGGAAACCGGAAGTGCCGCTGCGATGGCGTCCGCGGCGGTGACGTGGCTGGAAGGTGGAGACAGCCAGCAGGTGGGAACGGCGGTGGCCCTCACCATTCAGGGCATGCTCGGACTGATCTGTGATCCGGTCGCGGGACTGGTCGAGATTCCGTGCGCCTACCGCAACGCCTCGGCGGCCGTGAACGCCGTGGCTTCCGCGGAGATGGCACTCGCCGGCCTCGATTTTCCGATTCCGGTGGACCAGGTGGTAGATGTCATGGGAGACGTCGGCACGAAGATGGACGTACGGTTCCGTGAAACGGCGCTCGGCGGACTGGCGGCCACGCCCGCCGGACAGGAGATTGCCGCGCAAGCCGGGATGACGGAGCTGGTTCAACTGCAGCGCAAGGGACGCACGAAAGGCGAGGGATCGGCCCGGTTCGGGCCGTCGTAGACGAACTTGAACCGCTTGACGGCGCCCCGGCGCCGGGTCAGCGACGGGAGCACGAATGGTACTCGGAATATTGCTGGCGGCCGCGGTCGGACTTGGCGCCATTCTCGGCTTGCTGGCTGAAATGCCGCCGAAACAGATCGTCCTGCAGTGCGCAACGATGGGCGGCGCGGCGCTCGTCTTCTACGGGCTGGTGAATCTGCTGTAGGGCGGAAACCTGCCGCGCGTAGGGTCTCGGCAGGCTACTGACTACCGGCCTTCTTTGTTTCCCTCCTCACCCGACGTCGCTTGGCCAGCTCGAGGTGCGCCGCGCGGCGCTCCTCGGCATCCCGGTGTCTCCGGTACTCATCTTCCGTCCGAATCTCCAGTTTCGGCACGGCGCACGGTCGCCCCTCGGGGTCCAGCGCCACCATGGTGACATAGCAGGAATTCGTGTGCCGGCTCGTTCCACCCGTCACCGGTTCCGCCGTGACTCGCACGCCGATCTCCATCGAGGTCCTTCCGACGGTATTCACGGAGGCCCGAACCGTGACGACCTCCCCGATCTGGATCGGCGAACGAAAATCGACCTGGTCGAAGCTCGCAGTCACGCATGGCCGGCCGGCGTGCCGGGTCGCGCACACGTAGGCGATCCGGTCCACGGCGGCCAGGATTACGCCCCCGAAAACGTTGCCCATCAGGTTGGTGTCCTGCGGAGCCATGAGTTGGGTCATGGTGACCTGGGACGGCGGAACCGGGTGGGATTCGTCGCGCCCGTCTCCGATCAGCAAAGGGAGGTCGGGGGTCGCGGAGCTCATGGCAGCTCGGTCGGAGTGGGTGCTTGATCCATGGTGATCGCCGCGTTCACGCCGGACTCTCCATCCTCTCCATGCACGATCTTTCCGCCGCGGAAGGCCGAATAACCGACCAGGCCCGCCGCCAGGGCGCCGACGATCAGGACGAAGCGCCGCAGCCTCTGGTCCTTCGGCTGGGCCATCGAAAACCCGGCGAATATCCCGCAGGTAACCAGTCCTATCGCGGCCCAGGTGGCCCAGGTGCGATGATCCTGGACCAGGCCCGGGGCGACGAACGTCCGGGCCGCCACCTCGTCGGCCGTCGATATCCCCGTGATGTAGGATGGAACGGCGGCCACCGCCGCAATCAGAAGAGAGATGAGTCCATAGCGCTCCAACTCTTCTCGACCCGCGACCCACCCGGCGAGACCCACGGCCACGCCCACGATCGGAAGCACGATCGCAAAGGGGTGCGTCACGAGGTGCAAGTATTCCCAGTTCACCGCCATCGCTCCAGTGATTGTTCTTCCGTGTCATTCGGCTCGCTGACCGGCCGACAAGATAGGGGTTCAGAGGCTGTCGTGGGCAAGAGGCGGGCCCCGCTCGGGGGATCGGAATCGGGGTTGACAGAGGACCCGAAAAATGTAGAATAGGCGTCCCTGCCGAGGCAGGGCGGGCCCCCTTCGTCTAGTGGCCCAGGATACCTGGTTCTCAGCCAGGAGACAGGGGTTCGATTCCCCTAGGGGGTATCAGCGGGCGCTTCGACACGATCGAGGCGCCCGTTTTTCATCTTGCGGCGCGCTCAATAATCCACCGGCCGCAGGTACCACTCTCC
>JABDQB010000311.1 GCA_013042495.1 Gemmatimonadota bacterium | reverse complement strand
AGCTTCGCCTGCACGACTGGGACGTGGATTTCGCCGCCTGGTGCCATTACAAGTACGTCAACGCGGGCCCGGGAGCCCCGGCGGGGATATTCGTGCACGAGCGTCACGCCTCGAACCCTGACATCGGCCGCCTCGGGGGCTGGTGGGGCAACGATCCGGCCACTCGATTTCGGATGCAGCTCGACCCTGACTTCGTGCCCCGGGCGGACGCCGCGGGATGGCAGCTCAGCACGCCCTCCGTCCTGGCCATGGCGCCCCTCGGACCTGCGCTGTCGCTGTTCGAAGAAGCCGGGATGCAGCGACTGAGGGACAAGTCGGCCCGGCTCACGGCATACCTCGAATGGTTGATCGACACCCAGGTCGGAGAAGCCGTGCATGTCATGACCCCGGCGGAGCCGGAGAGGCGGGGAGCGCAATTGTCGCTGCGCCTCACCGGACAGGCGGATCGGATCCAGGCCCGGTTGCAGGAGAGCGGAGTCGTGGGCGACTACCGCCAGCCGGACGTGCTCCGGCTGGCCCCAGCGCCGCTGTACAACACGTATGGCGAGATGTGGCGGACCTCGCAGGCCCTGCAGGCGGCGGTACGGGAGGGCGTGTGAGCGACCGGGCACCCACCGTGTACGACATCAGCCCGCCGCTCGGACCGGAGACGGCCGTCTTTCCGGGCGACACTCCCCTCGAGCGGGACGTCGTTCTCGACCTCGCGCAGGGGGATACGGTCACCCTGTCTACTCTTCGATCCACGTGCCATCTCGGGGCGCACGTGGATGCGCCGAGCCACTACGATCCCCTCGGGATGGCCATCGGCGAGCGGCCGCTGGGCCCCTTCATGGGGACCTGCCGAGTCGTGCCGGTGAAGGTACCCCTCGGCGGGCTGGTATCGATCGCCATGATGCGGGATGGGCTGGCGGCCGGACCGGATGCGCCGGTCGAGGGGCGGCCCGATGCCAAGCGCGTTCTCATCGCGACCGGCACGTATCCGGATCCCGCCGAGTTCCGCAAGGACTTCGCGGCCCTGTCGCCGGACCTCGTCGATTGGCTGGCGGCGGCGGGAGTCATCCTGGTAGGCATCGATACTCCGAGCGTCGACCCGGCGGAGTCCCGGGACCTGCCGGCGCACCAGGCGGTTCGCCGACACGACCTGAACATCCTGGAAGGCGTGGTCCTCGCCGGCGTCCCGCCCGGCCGCTACGAACTGATCGCCCTCCCGCTTCGGCTCACCGGATTCGACGGGAGCCCGGTGCGTGCCGTACTGCGCCCCTTCTCCGGCACGTTACCCGGCGCCCCGTGAGCGCGGGCCGCTCTACTGCGCGGCCGTCCGGCCTCCGTCGACGGGCAGGTTGACCCCCGTCACGTAGGAGGCGGCCGGAGAGGCGAGAAATCCGACCGCCGCGGCGATCTCCGCGGGATCCGCGAGTCGTCGCAGCGGAATCCCGGCCTCCCAACCGGCCTCCACCTGCTCTACCGAAATGTCGCCCGCCTCGGCGATCGACTTCGCCAGGTCTTCCAGGCGCGCCGTCGCCGTGTAGCCCGGCAGGATGCTGTTCACGGTCACACCCAGCGGACCGAGCTCGTGGGCCAGTGTGCGCGCCCAGTTGGCCACCGCGGCCCTCGTGGTGTTGGACACACCCAACCCCGGGATCGGGGCGATCACCGAGATGCTGACGATGTTGATCACCCGTCCGTAGCCGGCTTCCGTCATTCCCGGCAGCATCGTCTGGACCAGCACCTGGCCGCACCCGACGTGGGCCGAAATCGCCCTCTGGAAGTCGTCGGGCGTGGCCTCGATCAGGGGACCGTGCGGCGGGCCACCGGTGTTGTTCACCAGGATGTGGGCCGGGCCCGTTCGATCGAGGTGCGCGGCCACGTTCCGGCGCACCTCTTCCACGTCGCCGAAGTCCGCCCGGACCCACGAGTGTGCCTCCCCGTGCGGAGCGGGGAGGCTGGCAGCCACCTCCCGAAGGGCGGCCTCGTTACGGGCGACCAGAATCACATCGGCGCCCCGGCCCGCCAGCTCTTCGGCGCACGCCCGCCCGATCCCCTGCGTACTGCCGCACACCACGGCGCGCTTGCCGCTCAGGTCGCCCATATCGCCCTCATTTCGCGCCTGCTCGAGGTCAGTCGGTCTGGCGACTCATGGTGAAGACGGCATCGAACATGTCACCCGCACAATCGTCGTCCACGACGGCATCGCCGGTGGCAGCGCCCCCGCCCTCCTCGATCAGACCGGTACCGCTCAGCACCCCCGTGCATCCGCCGGCGCGCTCGTAGTGCGATTCGAACGTCAGCGTGTCGCCGGAGACCGAGCCCTCCATGTCGCCCAGGACCGTTTCCGGGCCGTCGAGCCGGATCGTGCCGTAGATCAGGCCGCCGGGGGAGGTAGCGATCTCCGCCGGACCCTCGTACACCGTTCCCATCGCCTCCACGGACGTCGTGTACACGCCGGTCATGTTGTAGGGATAGCCGGACTCGCCCGGCATGGGATTGCCGGAGCATGCCACCAGCCCTGCGACGGCGAATCCGACGAGGAGTCCAGCCTGGTGCCTTGTCATTTGTACCTCCAATGGTTTCGCGCGATTGTTCGCGTCGTTGCGTGTACCAGAGTTCCCGGTCACGCCGTCGAAAACTCGGCTCGCTCGATCGCCCGGTCCTCTTCCTCCGTGAGGGCTATGTTCGCAGCCGCCACCGAATCGAGCGTGTGGGCGACCGTGCGAGCGCCTGGAATCACGATCACGTTGGGGGCGCGCCCGAGTACCCAGGCGAGAACGACCGCGTGAGCCGAAACGCCGCGCGATCGTGAGATCGCCGAGACCACGGGGTGATCCGGCAGCTTCCGATTGAGCCGACCGCCGCCGACCGGGCTGTACGCCAGGAAGCCCATTCCTTCGCGGTTGGTATGCTCGACGACCCCCTCCTGCAGGGCTTCGCGGAAGAACGGGCTGAGACGATTCTGAACGCTGGCGACGGGAACGATCGCCGATGCCCGCTGGATTTGATCGACCGTCACGTTGGAAAGACCGACGGCCCTGATCTTTCCCTCGACGTGAAGATCGGCCAGCGCCCCGACGCTTTCTTCCAGCGGCACCCGTTGATCCGGGGCGTGCAACTGGTACAGATCGATCGTGTCGACGCCAAGGGCCACGAGGGACGCCTCGCACGCGCTCCTGAGGTGCTCGGGGCGCGCGTCGCTCTCCCACCGGCCGGCCGGCCGGATGAGCCCGCCCTTCGTCGCCACCACGATGGCGTCCGAGTCCCCGGACCATTCACGGAGAGCTCGCGCGACGAGGCGTTCGTTGTGGCCGATGTCATCGTCATCGAGGCAATACACGTCCGCGGTATCGATGAGCGTCATGCCGGCGTCGAGGGCAGCGTGAAGAACCCGTACCGACTCGGCTGCGTCGGGCCGCCCCGCGGTCGACAGGGGCATGCCTCCGAAACCGACGCACGTCACATCGCCGGCGCCGGCACCAAGCGACCGTATTTCCATGTTCCTCCTATCTGCCCATGATCTCGAGCATCCGCTCGACCTGGACGATCTTGACGCGAGGTCTTCCCTGTTCATCGCCTCGCATGGTCTCGAACTCGTCGAGCTTCCGCCAGTCGTCGAAGGTGACGTATCGAACGCCGCGAGACTCCAGCAACGCGACGATCGCCGACGGATCCGGACTGGCGGGTTCCCGGGCGTCGCCCCCCGTGACTTCATCGAGCATGGCTGCCACCGTCTCCACGGCATCCGGCTTGTTGGTGCCGATGACTCCACTCGGTCCCCGCTTGATCCACCCCGCGACGAATTCACCGGGGACGACGGGCCCGCCTGGGCCGTCTCGCACACGCCCCGCCTCATTCGGGATCAAGTGTCGATCGGAGTCGAACGGAACCTCCGGAAGCGGTACGCCGCGGTAGCCGACCGATCGCAACACGAGCCCCGCGTCCAGTGTCGAGAACTCGCCGCTCCCTTCGCTCCTCATGTAACCGCCAGCCGTCTCGACGAGCCGGTTGCGTTCGACGCGAAGTGCCCGCACCCGCCCGTCATTCCCGAGGATCTCGACGGGCGAAGCCAGGAACCTGAGCACCAGGCTGCGTCCTGAACCTGCCGGACCTCGTCCAGCGAGCTCACGCAGGATCTCCAGGTTTCGCGTGGCCACCCGGCTTCGCTCCGCCTCCGCCGCACTGGCCGGATCCAGCTCGAGGTCGGCTTCATCCACGACCACGTGCACGCCCGAGAGTCGGCCCAGTTCCTTCAGCTCCACGTTCGTGAACTTGCCCTGCGCGGGGCCGCGGCGGCCGAGCATCACCACCTCCTGGACCTGGCTTCCGCGAAGGGCATCCAGAGCGTGATCGGCAATGTCAGTCACCGCCAGCACGTCCGGATCCGTCACGAGTATGCGGGCGACGTCCACCGCCACGTTACCGTTTCCCACCACGATCGCCCGTTCATGCGACAGGTCGAACGATCGATCGGCGAAGTCCGGGTGGCCGTTGTACCAGGCGACGAACTCGGTAGCCGGGTGGCTGCCGTCCAGCTCTTCACCCGGAATGCCCAGGCGCCGGTCGGATTGCGCGCCGGTTGCGTACACCACCTGGTGATAGTGGCGCAGCAATTCCGCTCGATTGATGTCCAGTCCGAAGGTCACGTTGCCGAAGTAGCGGACGTTCGGTTCCGCGGCGATCCGATCGAATTTCGTCGTGACCTTCTTGATCGAAGCGTGATCGGGGGCCACCCCTTCGCGAACCAGCCCGTAGGGGGTGGGAAGGCGGTCGAACACATCGATCGAGCAGGCGACGTCCGGAGCCCTGAGCAGCGCGTCCGCCGTGAAGAAACCCGCCGGCCCGGCGCCCACGACAGCCACGCGAAGCGAAGGTTCCTCAGTCCCCCGTCTTATGCTCACCGGCGCGGTACCGCCTCGCGTGAGAGTGGCCGTCGTGGCAGTTGTCCCTTGATCGTCGGAACGACCGCCGAATGATCGAGGTACACTATTCCCGCCCTCCCGGCGCCGTCAAACGAAGCGGGCCCCACAGTTGGTGGAGCCCGCTCCGGACCATCATTCCTCGACCAAACGACCGGCCGACTCAGAACGTCGAGGTCCAGCCGATCAGGAGTGTCCTTCGCGGCTGAGGCCGGAAGAACGTTGCGTTGGAGAACTCGGCGTACAGCGCGTCCGTGAAGTTCTCGAGGCTGGCCGTGAGGTAGTGCGAGGTACGGCCAATCTGAGCGATCCGGAATCCGCCCCGTACGCTGTGCACGTTGAAGGACGGCAGGACGTACCCGACGGCCGGTTGGGCCACCTGAGCCTTGCACGTATCGTTCACGTCCGGGCAGATGGTGCTCTCGCCCTGGAAGCGGAAGTCGTACGAAGCCCACCACCGGCCGCTCGGGCGACGGTACGTCACGTCGCCGTTGAGACGCGTGCGGTAACTGTCGGCGATCGGACTGTTCTCGTCCAGCACGTCCTCGGCATCCAGGAAGCTGAAGCTCGCGCCCAGTTCGAGGCCGAGAACCGGCGCATACTGGCCGCCAACCTCGAAGCCCCGGTACAGGAGCTCACCGAAGTTCTGGTTCTGGAACACGTCCAGTTCGCTGATCACCGAATCGGGCACGGCCGTGATGCGTATTCCGTTCCGAACATCGTTCCGGAACACGAAGGCCTCGAACGACACGTTGCGCCGCGAGTACTTGACCCCCAGGTCGACGTTCAGGCTCGTTTCGGATTCGAGCCCCGTGTTCGGGATCAGGTAGCCCGATCCCTCCGGAGTGGGGCCGTTGAAGTAGAGCTCAATGATGTTGGGTGCCCGGAAGCCGCGCCCCACCGTGCCGACCAGGTTGAGCGACGGAAGCACCTCCCACAGCACGTTGGCGGACGCCACCACCGTCTGGGAGTTGTTCGTGATCCCGACGACGAGAGGATTGTCCAGATTCTCGGTGGCCCTCGTCTCCGAGCGGACGTTCTGCCACCGCGCGCCGGCGATCAGGGACAACTTCCGGTGAATCTGGAAATCGCCCTGTGCGAAGACGCCGAACCGGTTGTAGGTCGCGTTGGGCACGTTGGGCGTCTCGTCAAGCTCGGGCTCGGTGGGGAACGGCGCTCCCGTGATCAGGCTGACCGTGCGATCGGTATTCTTGGAGTCGTCGTAGTAGAAGTCCAGGCCGTACGTCAACAGGTGCCTTCCGCCGAGGAGCTTCGCGGCCTCAGCCCGCGTGCCGACACTGGAAATGTCGGTGAAGTTGTTCGAATTGATGTTGAGATCCACGCCCGAGCCCGGGCCGAACAGGTCAGGGATCCCGATGTTCTGGACCAGGTCCCGTTCGTTGTTCATGTAGAAACCGCTGACGTCGAGCCGGTCCGCGATGCCCCAGCCCAGGTCCTCGGCGCGGTATCCCGCGGTCAACTTCCCTACGGTCTGGTCCGGGTACTGGATGACGATCGAAACGTCGTTCGGGGTGCCAAGGTCATCGTTGGATACGTACCCGAAGCCCCCGTCCTTGGCTTTGTAGTACTCGCCCTTCAGGAAGACATTCTGGTCTTCGCTGAAGCTGTAGTCGAGCAACAGGCTGTAGTTCTGGTCCTCGACGCCCGTGTCGTTGACCTCGGTCTTGCTGCCGAGCGTGATGTCTCCGAAGCTGCCCGAAGGAGCGAAGTAGTTCTTCGCGTTGCGGTACGATGCGCTGCCCCGGAACCCGATTTTGCCGATCCGCCCGAACAGCTCCATCGTCGGCCGCAATTGCTCGCCTTCGTCCCGGTACAGGAAGGTCACCCGGCCGCCGTACATGTCACCGCCGCTCAGCGAAGGCACGTTCGACGTCCGGAGATTGACCACACCGCCGATCGCGTCCGTTCCGTAGAGGACGGAGGCTGGCCCGCGGACCACCTCCACCTGGGATACGCTGTTCACATCCACGATCGCCGGAAGCTCACCGAAGTCCTGCTGGCGACGCGCGTTGTTGAGCCGGAGCCCGTCCTCCAAAAGGAGAATCCGCTGGCCGCGCTGACCCCGGATCGTGGGCCGGGTCTGGTTCGTGCCGACACCGTTGACGTCAACGCCGGGCAGTCCCTTGAGAATGTCCGCCGCGGTGTTCGGCGCGATCGTCCGCAGGGCCACCGTGTCCAGCACGGATATGGGCGCCGCGATGACGAACAGCTCCTTGGGATCTCGAGTTGCCGTGACCGCGATCGGCTGCATGATGACGGGTTCCGCAGCGGCACTGTCCGGCTCGGCTTGAGGGGTTTCCTGCGAAAGAAGTGACTCTTGAACGGAGAGGAGAAATGCGAAAAGGAGTCCGAATGACGCGACTCGGTAGATTCCTCCCGCCGCTCGAGCGGGTGAATAAGACACGGTTACCTCCAGTAACGCCCTTGGGGGGGCCTGTTTCTGCCGGTGGAAAGACCATGGGCCTTCCCACCGGCCTCAAAGGAGAGCGTGGACGTACGTTACCGGCGGGACCGTGGGACGAAAATTCGCAATTCTACTGACAACCGGTCCGAAAT
>JABDQB010000309.1 GCA_013042495.1 Gemmatimonadota bacterium | reverse complement strand
AGCGGGATTCCGAGGGTGGCGACGTAGAGGACACCCAGGAGTGTGTCTTCGATCGACGAATCCGGCAGAAGCACGCCCGCGGCCGCCGCGATGGCTGCCGACAGAAAGACCAGGGGAAATCGGCCCGCGGAGCGGCGACCCGCGCGGACGAGCTGCTCGATCGACGGGAGTCTCATGAACTCAATATAGGGGTCTGGTCGGCATCTGGCCCGTCATTGGCGAGATCGGGCCGGCGGCTTCACTCGACCTGGACGTGGACCGTGTTGCCCTGCATGAAGACCATCGAGGTGACGGGCCGGATCGTCCGTCCGTCCACTACGACCGAACCGAAGCTTCCATCCTCTTTCCGCTGAAACACGTAGCGGACTGCGCCGTTGTTCAGGTCCGCGCTCGAGACATCCTCGAATGATATCTCGTTCGCCGTGATCGCCAGCCACTTCGCCATGCTCAGCTCCCTGCGGAAGTGCGGGTCGGGGTGAATCCTGGGATCAACTTACGCGCGGACATGGTGGGCGGCGAACGGCGGCTCCCGGCTGAAATCCCGCCTTACCCTGGCTCTTGTGGCACAATTCTGGCCCCGTTCTCCGCTTCCGGCGAACGAGTGCTCGTGCACAGGAGAGCTGCAATGCGAAATCTGCTTCACCCGATCACGGTGCTGGCAGCCCTGGTCATCAGCCTCGGCTGCAGCGACGATAGCCCCACAGGTCCGGGCTCATCGGAGGTTCCGACCGGAGAGGTCGCCACCTTCACGGCCCAGTTGAACGCGCACCGCGAATCGGTCGGCTGCGGAACACTCGCCTGGCATTCCGCTACGGCTGCCGTGGGATACGCTCACAGCCAGGACATGCAGGACAGGGGATTCTTTTCACACACGAACCCCGACGGCGACAGCCCGTGGGATCGACTGGCGGAAGGTGGCGTGACGTGGAACGGGCCTGCCGGTGAGAATATCGCGATGACCTCAGGCGGCGCCGACTCGGCTCTCCAGATGTGGCTCAACAGCCCGGGACATCGGGCGAACATCGAGAACTGCGCGTTTTCCCACCACGGAGTCGGGCTTTCCGGTTCCTACTGGACGCACGTGTTCATCACGAACCCCGACTGAGGCTCAATACCTGGCTATACCAGGGCGACCAGTTCGGCGTTCTTGAGGTCGCCAAGCGTCCGCTTGGCCGGCAACTCTACGACCTTGACCCCGTGAGTGAGGTTGTGGAGCGAGACTTTGCCGACGGGATCACCGGCCCGGGTCGGACCATCCTCCACCGGGTGTGCGATCCACACCTCTCCGTTGCTATCCTCGAACCTGCGTTTCCGCGGAACGAGCGAGAGCTCCTGGATGATCTCCTCAGAGATCTCGTCGAGTTCCATCTCGAGCTCGATGGTCATCCGGTTAACCGTATTCGCAGGGTCCTGGAAGCCCAGGCGCTTGCCCGTGACATCGGATTTGGGCCACGAACGAAGCTCCCGTAGCTGCCAATTCCAGGTGCCAGACCTGGTCTTGATGGTTCCCTGCTTTTCTTCCAACGCCATCTCCGTACCGCCTGACCGGTTCGAGGGATTCGCTCCTCTAATTTAATCAAATACACCTGAAGATACTCGATGTGTCCAGTGAACCTCCCCTGCCGTCCCTGCAGGCCGGACGTTTCCATCGCCCCTATGGCACCAGTTCAGGATCCTCCCCCGCTCCGGCAAAGTCGCCCGCCTTCACCACCGTGACCCGAGACAGGTCGATGTGCTGGCGCATGGCCGCGTTGATCTGTTCCACAGACAGGGCGGCGATTCGAGCCTCCAATTCCGCATCGTGCTCCAGTGTGCGATCCAGGAATAGGCCGCCCGCCAGAGCCGACGCCAGCTCCCGATCCTGCGCGCGAGACACATTCCGCGAGTCGAGCCACCCGTCCTTGGCCGCCTGCACCTCCTCCGCTTCAAACCCATCGGCCAGCACCTTTCCGACCTCTTCCCGGAAAGCCGCTTCGAGGGCCTCCGCGTTCTCCGGTGCGTAGATGGCGTACGCCGCGAAAGATCCGCTCTCATCGAGCGGGCTGGCGGAGAAGAAGGCGGCTACCCCGTAGGACAGTCCCTCCTCCTGACGAATGCGCACCGCGAGCCGGGAATTCAGAAAGCCGCCGCCTACCATGTACGTGCCGAGTACGAGGGCCGGGTAGTCCGGGTGCTCATCGCCCATCTCGATCGTCTGCCCGGCGAGGAAGAAGGCGTTCGCCTTGTCGGGCGTCTCGATCGACAGGTCGGCGGCCTCGATGTCCTGGAACGGCCGCGGTATCCGCACGTACTCCGAATCCGCCGTCCACAATCCGAACATCTCCTCTACCGCGACGCGCACCTCGTCCGGATCGAAGTCCCCCACGATCGCCATGGTCCCGGCCTGGGCCCCATAGAACTGCGCGTGGAAGGCGCGGGCCGCCTCCAGGTCCGCCGCATTCATCCGCTCCACCTCCTCCTCGAAGGTGGCTGAGTAGAAGGGGTGGTCTTCAGGCCATGGGCTCATGTGACGGCTGAACGCCTCGCTCGCCCGCGCGGTGGGCTCGGACATCTGTCGCTCGATCGAGGCGAGGCGCTCTTCCTTCAGCAGGCCCCATTCAGCCGCGTCGAACACCGGATCGGTGAGCACGTCGCCCACCAATCGGAGGACAGAAATCAGGTTGTCGCGTGTGGTTTCGATGCGGGCGAATGCGGAGTTCGCGCCGCCCATCACGGAGACCCGGGCCTTGAGTCGATCGATCTCGTCCGAGATCTCCTCACGGGTGCGCGTCGAAGTGCCGCGCATGAGCATGCCGCCGGCCATGGTCGCATCCGTGGCCCGGCCCATGAGAGCCGATTCCGTCCCATGCCTGAGCGTGAGGGAAACGGCTACGGTGGCGCCCCGCGTGCGCTTGGGAAGCAGAGCGACCTCGAAACCGTTGTCCAGTTCGAGGCGGGTGGTGCGCGATTCGATGTTCGCCGGGGATGGATCGAATTCCTCTCCCTCGATCACTTCCTCCGACCCGGTGTATCCGGCCACCAGCGCCATCACGTCGGGCGCTTCCGGAATCTCGGCCCGCGCCGGCTCTTCGTCCACCGGAATGAAGACGCCGACGGTTCGGTTCGAGGGCTTCAGGTAGGAAGCTGCGACGACGCGCACCCGCTCGGGAAGCACTTCCTTGATCCGATCGCGATGCAGGAAGAAGAGCCGCCAGTCACCCATCGACCCCCATTCGGTGAGGTTCAGGGCGAGCCGCTCGGAGTTCTTGACGATCTGATCGAATTGGGTCAGCAGGGAGGCCTTGGCGCGCTCTACCTCCTCGTCCGTCGGGGGCGTGGTGACCACGTCACCGGTGACTTCCGCCAGGGCGGTCCGCGCGTCCGCCAGCGATCCGTCCTCGCGAACCTCCGCATAAAGCATCAGCGCGCCTGGCTCCCTCAGCTGGTACGTGAACGCACCGCTTCGCGCCGCGAGCCCCGTTTCCACGAGTCCCTCGTACAGGCGCCCCGATGGCTCGTCACCGAGCACGTCCGACAGGACATCGACCGCCGCGAAGTCATCGTGCGACCCGGGTGGAATGTGGTACACCGCCATCACGAGCTGCGTGTCTCCCACGCGGCGCAGAGTCACGGTGCGCTCGCCGTCCTGCGTGGGTTCGGCCGTGTACGTCGGCCACAGGATGTTCCCGCCCTCGCGCACGGGGCGTGGAATCGCCCCGAACTTCTCGATCACCAGCTCCTTCGCCCGGTCCGGCTCGAACCGGCCGGCGATCACCAGCATGGCGTTGTCCGGCTGGTAGTACTTTCGGTAGAACGCCTGCAGGCGCTCGATCGGCACATTCTCGAGGTCCGCCCGGGCCCCGATCGTGGAGTTCCCGTAGTTGTGCCACTGAAACGCCGTGGACATGGTGCGCTTCATCAGGACCCCGAACGGGCTGTTCTCCCCCGACTCCCACTCGTTGCGTACCACCGTCATTTCTGAATCGAGATCCGTGCCTGAAATGAAGCTGTTGACCATTCGGTCCGACTCCAGGTCCAGCGCCCACTCGAGGTTCTCTTCCGTGGCGGTGAAGGTCTCGAAGTAGTTGGTGCGATCGAACCAGGTCGTTCCGTTCGGCCGGGCCCCTCTCTCGGTAAGCTCCTGCGGGATATCGGGATGGTCCGGCGTTCCCTTGAACACGAGGTGCTCGAGAAGATGCGCCATCCCGGTTTCACCGTACGCTTCATGCCGTGACCCGACGAAGTACGTGATGTTGACGGTCGCCGTCTGCTTCGAGGCATCCGGGACGAGGAGAACGCGAAGGCCGTTTGAGAGGGTGTACTCGGTCACTCCCTCCACGGTCGCGCCTTCGGTCAACACCGCGGGTTCGGCCACCACTTCCTGCGCAGGCGCCTCGGGAGCCTGGGCGATCGACATCGAAAAGAACGTCGCGAATGTGAGGAAGAGACAGAATCCGAAGTGACGAATCGGAAGAGGGAACGGACGGTTCATGAGACCTCCTGCGAGCGAGCGCTGAGCCCGGATCTGGATGCGCGTCAGCATTAGTCCGAAAAGTACGTGGGGGGATGAAGATTGGTGGGCGAACAAGCTGCGCGCAAGCGGGAAGACGGACGGAGGCACGGATGGCGAAACGCCCGGCGGCCACCGCAGACAATTGACCTGCGAGGCCACCGGGCGCTGCGCGTTCGAGCCCTCCTGTTAGAGTCAGCCGGCCAGGCTGCCCACGATCATGCCGATCAGTCGTCCTTCTTCTGAGGTCCGTGCTGCCGGAAGCCGAGAACCAGGCCGATCGCCGCCCCGATTGCCACTCCGATTCCCAGGTTACCGAGGAGAAGACCGATCACCGCGCCGGCGCCAGCACCAATCAGCGTGTGTTTGAGCACGAGCCACCTCTCTCATTGATTCATTCACCGCATCCGTCCCCCCCGAGTATAGGCAAGGTCGTCACCGGATTGCAGGCGCCCACAGCCCCGCGGCGTGCGAGGGCGTGCCGCAAGACGTTGGCGCAACTCGCAATACCCCGGGGCAGAGTTCGAGAGCCCTCAATGGCGGCGGGGGACCCGGGCCCGTCCGTGATTGGCGACCATCATCGCCCCCGATAACGCTCAACTCGTTTGGCTGCATGAATTTGCGAGCTTAAGCCCTCTTCCAATGCTACCGGGCAGGACGCTGTCCGGGAGGGCGTGACTCTTGCACCCGGCAGGTCACGCAAAGGCAGGTCAATCGCATGCCGCAGCGGGTAAGGCAAGGGTGACGGACGAGAAAATTCCAAGTGAGGCGGGGACACGGGCGTCGCTCTCGGGTGAGCTCGCGGATTTGCTCATCGATCTTTCCGCTGCCTTCCAGAAGCACTCGATGTACCCGGCGGGGCATCCCGCCCTGGGCCCGGCCCTGCGGAAGGTCGTGGTTCGTCTCTCGTCCCTGCTCAGTCTGCGAGGCGACCTTGTGATCGCGGTCGCCCGAGATCAGCTCATCATCGAGGGCGTGGCCACCGACCGCGAACACCCTCTTCTGCGGGGCCTCGCCGAGCGAATGTATCGGCATGAACTGGGATTGGTCACGATCACGGCTGGGGTGAGTGAGCAGGAAATCGCCGAGATCCTGGCGCTGTTAGCCCAGGAACCCGAGCGGACCGGACGCCCTCTCGGACAGGAGCCCGGTGAAGTCCTGAATAGCCGGCCGCACGTGCATCTGCATCCTCTGGGATTCAAGAGGCTACAGCTAAGAGAGCACGGAGGATCATCGGCGGCTGAGACAGCGCCCTGTTCGCACCTCTGGATCATGCTGGCCGACGCGGCGCTATCGGGCGAGGGAACGGACAGCCCGTCCAGTCTCGATCCCGGCGTCGTGGCTCAGGCCATCGATCGGAAGGCCGGTGACAAGGCATACGACGAGGTCGTCTCCGGCTATCTGCTGGCCGTCATGCGGGAGGTTTCCCACACGGATCGAGTTGACTCGAGTGACCTCAGTGACCGGGTTTCAGATCTGATTGCGCGCCTCGAGCCGGGAACGCTGGGCCGGCTTCTGCGCAGCATGGCCGGCAATCCGTCTCAACGGAAGGATCTCCTGCTCAAGGCTTCGGAGAGTCTGTCAAGCGAAGCCGTAGTCGAACTGCTGGAGGCCTCGACGGATCGGCAAACTAAGGACGTGTCAGATTCCATGATGCGAGTTCTCACCAAGCTGGCTCGCCACGCTGAGTCCGGTGATCCGGCCTCGCGACAGGAGTCTGCTTCGGCGGTGCGCGAGCATGTGCGGCGAATGGTCTCGGAGTGGCAACTCGAGAATCCGAATGCGGAGGACTACGACGAGGCCCTTCAACGAATGGCGGTCGGCGCTCCCATTGTCCGGCTCGACACGGAGGCTTCGTCGGCCTTCAACCCCGAACGGGTGGCACAGATGTGCCTCGAAATGGATGTGCCGGGTGAGTCCCTGCAGAGAGCCCTGCATGAGCTGATCATGGCGGATTCCGTGGGCACGATCATCTCTCTGCTGGATGAGGCACCGGCTGACACGGGCGTGGTGGGAGAGATGTGGACGGCGCTGGCGAAGCCTGAGACGGTGCAACGTCTTGCGGCCCATGATCCTCCCAACTTCGAATCGATCGATCGCCTTCTGTCCGTGATGGGAGTCGATGCCGCAGAGCCGCTTCTCGAGGCTCTCGCGGGGTCTCTGTCACGATCGATCCGATGGAAGTTCATCGAGCGCCTGCAGGCGATCGGCCTGGAGCTGGGTCCTCTGCTCGTCGAGCGCCTGGACGATCCGCGCTGGTACGTAGTGCGGAACATGCTGACCCTGCTAGGCGCGCTACCCGCAACGCCTCCCGGTTTCTCTCCCGAACCGTTCACGAGGCACGAGCACAAGATGGTGCGCCTGGAGGCGCTCAAGCTGAGCATGCGCATACCCGAGCTCCGGGATTCAGCCGTGGACGCTGCTCTGACCGAGGAGAACGATCGGGTGGTGGCGCTGGGCCTGGCCGAAGCGGAGAAGTCCTGTCCGCCGGCGGCCGCGCCCGCTGTGCGACAGATCGCACGGGATCCGATGCGCGATCCCTCGCTCAGGGCGTCTGCCGTGCGCTCGCTGACACGCCTTGGGACTCCCGAGGATCTGGAGATCCTGCTCGATATCGGCGCGGTGAAACGCCGATTCCTGCTGTGGCGCGAGCTTCCGGGGGGAGGCGCGCATGTCCTCGCCGCGCTTCAAGGACTACGGGAGCACTGGCCGGACGATTCAAGGGCCATGAGTGTCTTGTCGAGCGCAGGGAAGTTGTCCGATCCCGACATCCGCCGTGCGCTGTCCGAGACTCCGGAGCCCGCATGAACGAAGCGATCCGATTCCTCCAGGCGGTGGCCAAGCAGCTGTCGGTGGCGCGGCTGTACCGTGCGGGACATCCAGAGCGTGAGCACTCGCTCGATTCCGCCTACCAGTGCCTTCGCACGCTGCTGGAGATCGATCCGCGGCCCGTATTCACGTTCCTCGAGGGAGATGTGGTCTACAACGATCGACCGGTCTCCGAGCTTCGGCAGTGGGAGTGGGCCGGGAGGCTCGCCGGAATCGAGATGGAACGCCTGGAAATCGAGGGGAGGGTAACCATTGGCGAACTCCGTGCCTTTCTCGAGGAAGCGAACGCCCGACTGGCCATGGGTCTCAACCAGGACCTCCCAAGGGAGCCGTCGCTCGATTCGGCCGTTCGCTACGGGCCGGTCTCCGTACTGGGCGAGAAACAGCACCGGGCGCCCCCCCTCGCGACCATGGGTCTCAACCTGGAAGACGAGCTGGAGGTAGCGGCCTTTCTCCATGCACACGCAGACTCACATGGGGAGATACCACGCGCTGAGGCGATCGGAGTCGTGCAGCTTCTGTCCGCGGCGATGCACAGCCAGCAAGACGTCATATTGCCGCTCGTGGAACTCAAGGAAGTCGACCAGTACAGCGCCACTCACTCCGTGAACGTGTCCGTGCTGTCGATGGGATTGGCCGAGTCGATCGCTCTCGCATCTGCTGACGTTCGAGCCGTGGGCGAGGCGGCGCTGCTTCACGATGTCGGCAAGACCGTCATCCCCCTCGAGATCCTGAACAAGCCCGGCAAGCTGACGACGGAGGAGTGGCAGACCATCCAGGAACACCCTGTCGAGGGAGCTCGCATTCTGCTCGCGTCGGGACCTCGATTCGCGCTCGCGGCGACCGCGGCCTACGAGCACCATATAGGCTGGACCGGTGACAAGGGTTACCCGGCACTGCACTACGCACGGCAACCTCAGCGTCTGAGCCGGCTCATCCAGGTCTGTGACATCTACGATGCGCTCCGAACCCGGCGACCGTTCCGACCTCCGTGGCCAGTGGCGCGCACCCTCCACCATTTGCAGGAAGAAATGGGCGAGTACCTGGATCCCGAGTTCGTCACGGCCTTTCTATCCATGATCCGGCAATGGGAGCCACTGGTGCTCAAGCAATCCGAGCCGGAAGGCGAACCCGCCGAGCCGGTCCAGGCTGCATCGGCGACCGGGTAGGGGCTTCCGCCCGTCCCCCGGGCATTCCGGCACCGTCCGGATGCCCACACCGATGAGACCCGAATCGTCCCGCGCGCTTGACGAAACCCACCTAGCTATTATATTTATTATATAGTTCTTTATATAGCTGCAACATTCACCGAACTGGAGTTGTGAGTGAGCCTCGACCACATCCTGCTCGGCATGCTTCGCGAACCGGCTTCGGGTTACGACCTGAAGCAGGAGTTCGAGCGCAGCGTGCGCCATTTCTGGTTCGCCGAACTGAGCCAGATCTACCCGGCTCTCAAGAAGCTCGAGGAACGTGGCCTGCTCCGAAGCCAGCGTGTGCCGTCAGCGCGCGGCCCGGACCGGCGGGTCTTCGAGACGAGCGAGGACGGTGACGAACAACTGGAGCGCTGGCTCCTTTCCGATCCGGTGATCCCCAGCGACCGGATC
>JABDQB010000308.1 GCA_013042495.1 Gemmatimonadota bacterium | reverse complement strand
CTTTCGGCTCGGCTCGATCGAAGCCACGGAGATCGATGACGAACTCGTCGACCTGCTTGCCGGCTCGGAGGGTCTCATGGCCCCGCATCTACACGTACCCCTCCAGAGCGGCAGCGACGAGGTGCTCCGCCGTATGCGCAGGTGGCACACGCGGGAGCAATACCGGCACAGGGTCCTCGAGATCGCGGACCGTGTTCGGCCCCTCGGGCTGGGCGCGGACATCATCGTCGGCTTCCCAGGTGAGACGGAAGCCGACCACGCCCGGACGCGTTCGCTGGTCGCAGAGCTTCCCTACACCTACCTGCATGTGTTTCCGTACTCGGTCCGGGCGGGGACCCATGCTGCGGATCTGCCGGGAAGGGTTCCGGCTGCCGTGGCGGCCGAGCGATCGCGAGAACTACGCGAACTCGGGGTCGCGAAGGGTTCCGCCCATGCCGCGAAACGTGCCGGATCCGAGGCCCTGGTGGCGGTGGAGACGGAGAACGTCGGACTCACCGGCGACTACCTCAGAGTAAAAGTCGTCGGTCCGGTTCAGCCGGGGACCCTGGTAAGGACCGTCCTCTCCGGTCCGGCGGCCGACCTGCGGGTGTCGACCGGAGCTACCGGACGCTCGGCCCTCCCCCTGCTGGCCGCCTCCACGACGTAAGATCGCGCCGCGATCTGCAACAGTTGCAGGTCGATGCGATCAGTTATCACGCCGACAGCCGCGCACAATGCGTTGCTTTGGTAGCCAGCGTCCCCGCGCAGATCTCTTCGAAGTCCAATCAAATCAGTGTATTGACCGCCGGCCGTCTGCGAATTCCCACCCTGTTGCCGATATCGGGCGATCTGGCCCGAGTCCTGCCCTCTACGAGCGTCGACCGTCGTCCGGAGAGCACGGGCGCTGCTACCATCACAAGGACCGGAACATGACGGAGCCAATCGGGCCCCGCGGCCATTCCCTGCGCTGGGGACTCGCACTCGGGCTGACTCTGGCCCTGGCAATCGGGTCGCCGGCCCGCCTGGAGGCTCAGGACATCTCCGAGTCACTGAGCAGTCTGAACGAGGAGAACGGGAAACTGTACATCGGCCCGCTGTCCCGGGGGCTCGCGGCAGCGCTGAACTCCGGCTTCTACCACACGGCGGAAGTCCATGACGTGCTCGGCTTCGACGCGGGCTTTCGCGTGATGGGCTCTTTCGTGCCCAACGACCTGGACACCTTTCGGCCCGTTCTTCCAGACACGATCACGGTCGAGGGCCGATTCTTCTCCGCTCCCTATGGCCCGGCTGGCAGTTCGGGCCTGTCCCCGACCGTGACCGGTGTGGGGGACGGTATCGTGCTCGTCCCGCAGGGCGAATTCAGAGACTCGCTGCTCGCGTTGGGCGAAAACCCGGCCGAATGGGCGGTTCGATTCCCGGAGGGCTTCGACATTCCGGTGGCGCCCTACGCGGCGATACAGGGTGCTCTCGGTATACCGCTCGGCACGGAACTCGTGCTTCGCTTCATCCCGAGCTTCACCCCGAGCGACGACGTCGGATCGATCAGCATGATCGGTGGAGCGATCAAACATTCGTTGGACCAGTGGATTTGGGACGCGCCGCCGCTGAACCTGGCCGTCGCCTTCGGATTCCAGCACTTCAAGGTGGGCGATTACCTGGACGCCAATTCCACCCAGTTCTCACTGATCGCGAGCAAGAAGCTGTCGGTGGTCACGTTCTACGGGGCCGGGACACTCGAGAACGCCAACCTGGACATCTCCTATGAGTTCGAGCCGGACATCGTGGCGAACGTTCCGGTCGAACTCCAGAAGATCGAATTCAGGCAGGAGACCCCGAACGACGTGACGTTCAAGCTGGGTGGGACCCTGGCCGTTGGCCCCGTCGGTCTTAACGCCGAGTATACGGTCGCTTCGAGGGATGTCTTCACCGCCGCGCTGATTTTCGGGACCTTCTAAGATCCTTGCCCCCGGGAACTCCTCGGGGGACGCTCCCGTGTCGCCTGTCGTTGCGGTACCTTGATCGCGTTCTCCATTGGCGCCATAGGTTCCGACGGCCGGAGGCGACGCGATGAAAGCGATGGTCCTCGAGTCGCTCTCACCTGTAACCGACAGGCCGCTGCGATTCGTCGAGCTACCAGACCCGGAGCCAGCTGCCGGCGAAATCCGCGTCCGTGTTCGTGCCTGCGGCGTCTGCCGCACGGATCTTCACGTGGTCGAAGGAGACCTCCCAGAACACACCCTACCCATCATTCCGGGTCACCAGATCGTTGGGGTCGTGGACTCGCTTGGCCCGGGAGCGGGCATGTTCTCGGAAGGGGACCGCGTCGGAATCGCTTGGCTTCGCGGCACGTGCGGCGAGTGTCCGTGCTGCCATCGCGGGGACGAGAACCTGTGCCCGGAGTCCCGCTACACGGGCTACCACGAACACGGCGGCTACGCGGAACTCGCCGTAGTTCCCGAGACGTTCGCGTACCCCATCCCCGACGAATTCGAAGACATGCAGGCGGCGCCGCTCCTGTGCGCCGGGATCATCGGGTACCGGGCCCTGCAGCGGGCGGAGGTGCCGCCTGGCGGTCGGCTGGCCCTGTACGGTTTCGGTTCATCCGCGAGCGTGGTGATCCAGCTGGCTCTCCACCGGGGATACGAAGTACACGTGGTCACGCGCGGCGAGAGTCATCGCCGTATGGCGGCCGAGATGGGGGCTCACTGGGTAGGTGACCCCGGTGAGATCCCTCCCGTGGAAATGGACAGCGCGATCATCTTCGCGCCGGCGGGAGAGATCGTACCGGAGGCGCTTCGCTCCCTGCGCAACGGCGGAACGCTGGCGATGGCCGGGATCTACATGACGCCGATTCCCACGCTGGACTACGAGCAGCACCTCTTCCACGAGAAGAATCTGCGAAGCGTGGAAGCCAACACGCGCGAGGATGGACGGGGTCTGCTTCGCGAGGCGTCGGAAGTGCCGGTCCGGGCCCGGGTCACGCCGTTCCGGCTCGAGGATGGCAACGAAGCCCTGATTCGGCTGAAGAACGACAAGATCGATGGGAGCGCCGTCCTGCTGATGCCGTGAGGTCAGTCTGTGCCGGCACGCTCCAGCCGCGCCTCCCATATCAGTTGGCTCACTTCCGCGGCGGCGTCCCTGGTGATCGTCCTGTCCTCCACACCGCTGGTCAGGACGACGAGCACGTACGGCGATTCGTCCGGCGGGAACACGATCCCTCCGTCGTGGTCAATGGACGTGATCCAACCCGTCTTGTGCGCTACCGGCACACCGGCTGGGAGGCCCGCCGGGATCGCGTCGTTGAATTCCTGGCCCACCAGGATATCGAGCATCTGGCGGGTGGATGACGGGCTCGCGGCGCTGCCTCCGGCCAAAGCCGTATACAGATCCAGCAGGCCTCGTGCGGTTGTCGTGTTGTTGAGGCCGTTCCGGTAGGCCGGGATGTCCTCCACGCCCCGCCGCACCTTCATTCCTTGAGCTCCGAAACCGGCCAGCATCGACGCGATCGAGTCGGGGTCGGCGATCCCGATCAGGATATTGGTGGCGAGATTGGAGGATCGCCGGATCATCAGATCGATGAGTTCACGCGGAGTGGCCGTGGCTCCTATACGCGCGTACAGCGTCGAATCGCTGTCCTCGTCCCGGGTCAGTGAGTACGGGCTTCCGTCGTAGATGCTCGTGAAGTCGTTCCGCACCTCGATCGACGCGTCCAGCTCGAGCTGGCGGGCATCGGCCATTCGGAACAGGCGTACCATAACCGGCACCTTCATCATGCTGGCGGCGTGGAATTCTGAGTCCGGATTCAGCAGAATCTCCTCGCCCGTCTCCAGGTCCCGGTACGCGACACCGTACTCGGCGCCGGTGGCGCGCAGGCGATCCGAGATGGCTGCCGCGAGGTCGGTTCTGGCCGGCGGAACCTCACCCGACGTCCACGTCTCGAAGAAGCCGGCTCCCGAATCCTCGAGTGCGATCCCGAGGAGTCGGCCCGACAGGGATGCTGAGCCCCGCATCTGATGGAAAAGGGCGCCATCGGTATCTCTGGGCGTGACCCGGGCGTGGTCGACGAGCACGCGAACCACGAGGCTGTCCCCGGCACGACCCGCTCGAAGTATGAAGGACCGGGGTGAGGGACTGTGCCCGTCGCGCGGCTCACCTGACGGCCACTCGTACCGGATGCTCTGTACGGGCAGAACGCCTCGGAGCCCGAGGCTGTCGACGGCGAAGAGAAAACGATTGGCGGCCTGCACAGGACGGGTCTCATCGGAAGGCTCGGCACGCTGCACGCCACCGTAGAGGATGGAGAGATCGCCTGCGTGGGCAACCCCCCAGTCCCAGGTCACCTGCCTCCAGACGCCCCAGTTGTGATCGTGATAGGCGGATGCGCCTTCGAGGTCCGAGCATACGCGCGCGACGCACAACGATCCTGCGACGGAACCCCTGAGCACCGGCACCACGTACCCGGAGGTGAAGTCACCGGGGGACACGTCCACCGGGGGCAGGTACCCTCGCGGCTCGGGGCGGAGTAGCAACGAGACTACCAGGCTGTCGCCCCCTCCGTCCGCCGCAGGCACCCGCGTCCTGACCGAGTACGTGCCGTCCGGTCTCACCTGTACCGCCGATGAACCGAGCCCCACGTCGGGTCTTTCGGTCGAGAACTGGACATCGCGCGGCTCGAAGCGTCCCTCGAACCGTCGTTCGCCCCCTTCGCGGCGCACGAGGTTGGCCAGGAGCTGCCCTCCCCATTCCCCCGAGTCGAAACGACCACCGACGAGGAACGTCAGGTACAACCAGTAGGATTCGTCAGGAGCGAGGACGTTGAAATAGTGCCACTCGGCCCACGTCGAATCGGATGCCGCGTCGCCCGTCGGAACGTGGAAAGCGTCGATCTCTGCCAATCGCACCGAATCCGAGGGCAGCATCCACCGGGCGTCCGACTCGGAATCTTCCCACGCTCCCGCAACGAGCACGGGCGACACGCCGAGCGCCGCCGATCGACTGGGAATCTGCCCTCTCGCGGCCACCGCGATCGTCGTGTCTCCCACGTCCAGGTACAGCAAGGCATCGTCGATCCAGGGCGCCGCCGCACGCACCCGGTCGCTGAGGCGCGGTCCCGAAAGCACTTCGCGATACAGGTACCGGGCCTGGTCGATCGTGAAGTAGAGAGAGCTGACCCCTCCCGTCTTCAGCGTCTCCAGGTCGATGCCGGCAGGCACCACGACCAGGTCGCCGCCGCCCAGCAAATCCCGGTCGCGAGATTGCTCCACCAACGCGTCGCCGATCGACAGCAGTGCAACCGTGACTCCGACTCCCAAGCCATAACCGAGAAGGAGGAGAAGCGACCGGCCGGGCCGCTGAGCCAGGGACTGCCAGACGAGGCGTCCGATCACTCCCGGATCCTCCCATCCACGAGAGTGAGGCGCTTCCTCGCGCCCGCGGCCAGCGTCAGATCGTGGGTCGCCACGGCGATCGATGTTCCATCCTCGTTCAGCGACTGGAACAACTCGAGCATTTCACCCGACGTAGCCTGATCCAACTCTCCGGTGGGTTCGTCCGCGAGCAGGAGCGAGGGACGGTTTGCCAGCGCACGGGCGACGGCCACGCGCTGCCTTTGCCCGCCAGAGATCTCCCCGGGCCGGTGGCGCATCCGATTCGCGAGGCCCACCCGTTCGAGAAGCTCCACGGCTCGGTTCCGCCGATCCCGTCTGGAGACCCCGGCCTCCGCCATGGGCAGTTCGACATTCTCCGTGGCCGTCAGCATCGGCAGCAGATGGAAGCGCTGAAAGACGAGGCCCACATGCTCCAGCCTGAAGCGAGCTCGCTGCGGGTCGCTCATCGAGGTCACGTCGGTACCGTCCAGGTAGATCGTCCCGTCAGTCGGCGTGTCCACGGCTCCAAGCAAGTGCAGAAGGGTCGATTTTCCGGAACCGCTGGGGCCGACGATCGCCAGGAAATCGCCGGCTTGAATCTCGAGCGAGATGCCGCGCACCGCCTGAATGAGGTCGCCTTTCAGCCTGTACTCACGCGTGACCTCGCGAGCCTCGACGAGTGCGTCTTCCCGGCGCGCGGTCCCCGTCACGGTTCCTCCCGGTGCAATGTGGTCGCGATGGGTGCGTTCATGGCGCGTGTGGCGGGTACGAGGGCCGCCAGAACGCCCGCCGTGATCACTCCTGTGGCAGCCAGTGCCACGCGGGTCGGCTCGAGTACGAAGAAACGAATGGCCGCCGGCAAGCCTGGGAAATCGGACAGAATGCTCTCCAGCCGGCCGGCGACGAGCAGGCCCAGCGCGAGGCCGATCGCCGCCGCGGCGAGACTGAGGAGAAGACTCTCCAGGGCAAAGGCCGCCACGAGCGATCGCCGGGAGATGCCGATCGCCCGGAGAGCCGCAATGGTGCCATACCGGTCGTTGATCGATATGGCCATGATCGTTCCGATGAGGAGGGTCGTGACGATGAGGCTCACGGTTCCCAGAATCACGGCCAACTGACGGAAGTACGACAACCGCTGCGCCGCCCTCTCCACCAGCTGCCCGACGGAGGCGATTTCCAGTCCGGGAAAATCGGTGCGAAGCCTGCCCACCACGTACTCCTGGTTCGCGCCTCGCGTGAGACGAACCATCATGAGTGATGCCTGGTCCGCTTGACCGGTGATCGCCGCCAGTGTGCCGATGCTGACTGCCGCCGATCGCTCCCCGACCGAGGAGTAGAGGAAATCGGCGACGCCCACGACCATGAATCGGCCGCTGCGGCTTCTCGCATCGGCAAAGCTGCCGGGGGCACGGAGCGTCATTGTGTCACCGATCGCCAGTCCGAGGCCTGCGAGTTCGCGGTCGATCACGATTCCCGTTTCACCGGGCGCCGCAGAGCCCGGCTCCCCGCCCAGCTCCAGTCGGTAGATTCCCTGGTCGGCAGGATCCACGCCGAGGACGAAGACCCGGGGGCTGCCCGCTGCTTCGAGGAGCAGGTTGGCGCCAAGCACAGGCGCCACCCCGTCGATTTCCTCCAGTGATTGCATTCCGTCCCGTACGTCCTGCAGCCCCGAGATCGTCGCCCCGGTATCGAACGGGAGCGTGCCGGCCGGAGCGACGCGCAGTTCGTATCCCGCCGTAGTCAGCAGACTCTCGAAACTCGAATTGAGCCCGCCACCGAGCATGAGCATGTCGAGGAGCATGGCACACGCCACGGCGACCCCCAGGATGGCCAGCCCCGACCGGATCGGGTGCCTCAGCAGCTCGCGGGCGGAATACCGCAGGATTAGCACCGGGCCCCGCTCTTCATCGGCCCACCTCCTCGAGCGGGTCCACCTGCAGGAGCCGGACAGCCCCGACGGCGCCAGCGACCAGTCCGAGCGATACAGCCAGGACCATGCCGATCCAGACGGTTTCGCTGGTGACGATCGAGAACTCGAGAGTGGTCTGGTAAGCGCGCTGATAGAAACCGTTGATCAAGCGCGAGGCCAGGCTCCCGACGCCGATGCCCAGGATTCCACCGATGACGGCAACGAGCGCCGCCTCCAGGATGAGCCAGGAAAGAAGTGTCTTCCGTGATACTCCCACCAACCGAAGGGCCGCTACCTGTGAGCGCCTTTCCTGCACCTTCAGAGTCATGATGCAGGCCAGGAACACCCCACCGGCCGTAATAGTGATGATCCCGATCGCCCTGTGGAACCGACGCACGACTTCGAAGGTGGTGGACGCGCGGGCGGCTACGACCTCGGCTCGAAGAACCCTCGTCCCCGGCATCAGAGCCGCCAGGCCCCGGGCTGCTTCGTCAGCTCCGGCGGGATCCACGACACGGATGGAGAACCGGTCGACTTCGTCCTCCCGTCCGGCGATGGCGGCCACGTCGGGCAGCCGCATGATGATCCGTGGACGCTCCCGAGCCAGTTCTGCCGGGTCGGCGTCGGGTTCGTAGACGCCAGCGACCGTCCCATGGCAACCCGGGCCTCCCGCCACCGCGCCGACCGCCACCGAATCCCCTGGCTCCAGCCCGTATTCGGCGGCCAGGCTCCGCTCGATCAGAATGGACGACACGGGCGGGCACTGCGGCGGACGAACGTCCTGCGCCCGCAATCCACCGACACCCGCGATCGTCATGAACGCGAAGACGGTCGGCAGAAGTCGGCACGTGCGCACTCTTGCGTCACCCGTAAGGATCTTCGCGTCGGTAAAGAGGTATTGTTTCAAGGTCTTCTCACGTGCCGCAGTTTGCTCGGGGGACTCGTTCTTACCATCCTGAGTGCCGACTGTAACCGAATCCGGAGCGGATAAGCATTGGCGCGCATTCCTGATAGTATAGGGCACCCGACAACCGCCGCAGGCGCTTGTCGAGGCTCGCGGCGCGCCCGGTCCGCATATTTCACCCTTGATCTCTCCTCACTCCTCGTCATCGCGTGCCTAATCTGGGGAACCAACGCTGGGTGGCACCATTCGCACGCCG
>JABDQB010000300.1 GCA_013042495.1 Gemmatimonadota bacterium | reverse complement strand
GGCCAGCCCCAGGACCTCTTCACGAGTGAAGTGGGAGCGCTCCCTGAACTCGGCGTACTTCATGGCGTCTCTCCAAACCGGAGCACGTGACCCGCCCACGAGAGCCCTGAGCCCACGCCGACGACCGCGACGTCGTCCCGGTCGGTCCATCGGTCCCAGTTCATGGATATCACGCCGGGAGCGCCGGCCGCGCCGGTGTTCCCGAAGCTGACGACGTTGTGATGGTGCCGATCGTCTTCGATGTCGCACTGCCGGCACACGGCCTCGAGCATCCGCAGGTTGGCCTGGTGTCCCACGAAATGGAAGTCACGGTCCGGGTCGGCGTACGCCTTCTGGAGCCGGCGCAGGATCCGTGTCGTCTTCTTGATGGCGAACATCTGGACGGTCCGGCCCTCCTGCCAGAAGTGTCCGAACGAGGGGACGATGACCTTGTCGTGCCCGGCCGGGCTGGACTCGAGGCTGTTCCCCAGGATCTCGATGCGGGACGGTACGCGCGTCGACACGACCGCCGCCGAAGTTCCGTCGCCCCACAGCACGGCGGCCGATCGATCCGAGTAGTCCACGGCCGTCGTCAGGCTCTCCGCAGTCACCACGAGGATGTAGTCCGGCAGCGCCTCGGGCCTCATCATCGACAGCATGTACAGGGCGACGTGGAAACTGGTGCAGGCCGAGTTCACGTCGAAGGACGGGACCTCCATCTCCAGTGCCGCCGCGATCGTGCAGGCGTCAGCGGGAGACATCATGTCGGGCGAGCAGGAGCCGGCGATCAGCATGCCGATGTCCCCTCTCGCCAGCCCCGCGCGCCGCAGGGCCATCTCCGCGGCCCGCCGTCCCGTTTCCGCGTGCGTGTAGAGGGCCGCCTCGAGGGCCACCGTGGGGTCGAGGTTCCGCGTCTCGCGAATATAGTCGAGCGGGAGGACCGTCCGCCGGACGTCGATGCCCACCCGCTCCTCGATCCACTCCTGGTTCGTGCCGATGTCGAGGTCGGTGAGGAACTTGTTGGTGATCTCGTTCTCGGGGTGAAAGTGCCCGAGGCCGTGCAGGTACAGGCTCATCGCGTCAGCCCGGAAATGTGCTCGCCACCATCGACACGGATGATGGCTCCGTTGATCCAGGCCGCCTCCGGCAGGGACAGGAGATAGATGACGTTCGCGACGTCCTCCGGGGTGGTGAGCCGACCGAACGGGTTCCGGGCCCGTGCCTGCGCCTTGAGGTGATCGCTGCCGGGGATCAATCGAAGAGCCGGCGTGTCGGTGACGCCAGCCTGCACGATGTTGGAGCGAATGCCGAAGTGGGCCATCTCCACGGCGATCGAACGGGACACGGATTCGAGCGCGACTTTGGCCGCGGCCACGGCGGCGTATCCCTTCCAGGCGACCTGGTTGCCCTCGCTCGTCATTCCGAGCACCCGGGCGTCAGGAGCGAAGAGCCCGCGCTGCAGGATGTCCTGCGTCCAGGTGAGAAGACTGGTGCCCATCGCGTAGATCGTGCGCACCATGTCTTCATCCTCGAGGAAGAGATCCTGGGCGTACGCGGGCGGGGAAGTGAGTCCCTGCACGCCGTCCACTCCCTCCGCAAACGTGCGATCCGCGACCTCGGCCAGGAAATCCTCTTCGATCCCGAGTTCGCGAGCGAGTGTCTCCCGCGCGCCTCCGTCGGTGGGCGCCTCCGGACCGATGAGCTTGAGGTTGCCGAACGCGATGGAATGAAGCAGGAGGCGGACACGGCCGCCTTCCGCTGCCAGCCGCTCGGCCAGGTCGCCGAGGATCCCGGCCCGGCTGTCGTCAGCCAGCGCGTCCTGGTTGAACGTCACGAGCGCCACGCCGCGCTCGCGGATCTGCTCGAATTCTGGCTCGATTCGGCTCATGGCTCCGCGCCGGTCGCGGTGGACGACGCAGAGGTTCAGGCCGTGCTCGGACAGCTTGTGCGCCGTGGCCAGCCCGAATCCGCTCGAGCCTCCCAGGATCAGCGCCCACTCGTTCTGTCCAGAGGGGGCGTTCTCCATGTTTCTCCCGGTCTTCGTGTCTCGGTTGCCCGCCGTTTGCCGCCACAAGGGTACGCAAACGGGGGTTTGTTAGCTAGAACGCTACTTGACGCGACGAACGATCGAATTCGGCCTGGAGACCGGGGTCTGAGAGTCCCTCGTCAATCCCGGTCGACGTCCATCAAGTCGACGACGACCGGGCAGTGATCGGACACGTAGGCGTAGTCGTACGGCATGCGATCGGCGTCGAGCCGCTCGCAGTTCGACCTGGCACAGTACCCGAACACCCGGGCCACCG
>JABDQB010000297.1 GCA_013042495.1 Gemmatimonadota bacterium | reverse complement strand
TGTTCTTCGGGAGGTAGCATCAGTCCGAACCATCCCCGTGCGGATACGCATGCCGGCAATTCGTCCTCATCACCAGCCTCCGGTCGCGTGACGACCGACGAACGGATTCGACTCGGCCTCCGCCCCGACCGTTGTCGACGGCCCGTGTCCGCAATAGAGCTTCGTCTCGGGTGGGAGCGTCAGGATCTGCTCCCGGATCGCGCTCAGCAGCGTGCCCGTGTCGCCCCCGGGAAGGTCCGTCCGTCCGATCGAGCCCGCGAACACGCAATCTCCCACGAAAGCCTCCTCACCGCTGACGAGGACGACGCCTCCAGGCGAGTGACCGGGCGCGTGCCGCACCTCGAACCCGATCGATCCGAAGCTCAGGGTCTGGCCGTGCTCCAACCAGTGGTCCGGGGGAGGCGGCGACTCGACCGGCACTCCGAACATCGCTCCGTGCTCGGCAGCCCTTTCGTACAGCGGGAGATCAGCCGCGTGAAGGTACACGGGAACGCCGAATCGACGCACAACGCCGGCAACTCCGCCCACGTGGTCGACGTGTGCGTGCGTGAGAACGATGGCGAGCGGCTCGGCTTCCCAGGCTTCCAACAGGTTGACGATGCGTTCCGGCTCGGCGCCGGGATCGACGATCACCATGTCCTCGCCCGAACGGACCAGGAAGCAGTTCGCCTGGAACGGCCCCACCGGAATCTCTCGAACCTCGAGGCGGGAGCCGCTCACCGGGCGTGTGCCCCGGGATGGAGGAAGCCCGGCCCCGTTACACGAACCGGGCCGGGCCTGGTCTCGCCTTTCGCGAGCGGTGACATGGTCGGGATCAAACCGAGAAAGAAGTCCCGCAGCCGCATGAACCCGTCGCGTTGGGGTTCTCGAACGTGAACCCCTGCCCCTGGAAGCTGCTGTGGTACCCGATCGTCACTCCAGACAGATACTGCCCGCTGAAAGGATCCATGAAGAGACGGATCCCCTCCGAGTGCAGCACGTAGTCGTCTTCCGCCGGATCGTCCTCGTCCACCTCCAGGGTGTATTCGAAGCCGGAGCAGCCCCCGGGCATCACGCTGACCCGCAGAGCCGCGGAGTTCTCGTCCAGGTTCTCTGCGGCGAAGAACTGCCGCACCTGCACGGCAGCCTCTTCCGTCAGGGTGAGAGTGACTCCACTCTCGGCCGTCGTCGTTTCGCTCATGTCGTCTCTTCCTGCTCTTTTCGACTGGCCCGAGGCCGACCTTCGGCCTCTGGCCCGTATCACTCTAGTTTCCGGCCGCGGAACAAGTCAACGATCCGGGCCCGACGTATACATCCAGAACCGGGTCCGGTTCCTTCGGGTTCCAAACGCGAGCGGAAGCCCGGGACGACGGCTCTCAGTCTTCGTCAGCGCCGTGCGCGAGCCATCTCTCGGCGTCCAGCGCCGCCATGCACCCGGTCCCGGCCGCGCTCACGGCCTGCCGGTAGAAGTCGTCCATCACGTCTCCCGCCGCGAACACGCCCGGCACCGAGGTCACGGTTCGCCACGGTACCGGTGTCGCCACGTATCCGTTGTCCTTCAGTTCCACCTGGTCACCGAGGAAGGCCGTGTTCGGCGTGTGGCCGATCGCTACGAACAACCCGCCGACCTCGAGCTCCCGTTCCTCGCCGGTCGCCGTGTCCCGTAGCTTCAGTCCCGTGATCTCGTCCTCACCGATCACGTCGGTTACGACCGTGTTCCAGGCGATCCGGATCTTATCGTTGTCGAACGCCCGCTGCTGCATGATCCTGGATGCGCGAAGCTCGTCCCGCCGGTGGATCACCACTACCTCCGCGGCGAACTTCGTCATGTAGAGGGCGTCTTCCATCGCGCTGTCGCCCCCGCCGACGACGGCTATGACCCGATCGCGAAAGAACGGCAGCGCTCCATCACAAACGGCACAGGCCGACACGCCTCCGCCTGACTGGGCGAGGCGCTCCTCGTTCGGCAGACCGATCCAGCGCGCGTTGGCTCCGGTCGCGAGGATGACCGTGCTCGCCTCGATCTCTTCTTCGGCGCCGGACCACAGCCGAAACGGCCGGTCCGAGAAATCGACTCGGACGATGTCTTCCGTGATGACCCGCGTGCCGAAACGCTCGGCCTGTGCCTTGAAGTCCGCCATCATCTTCTGCCCGGTGATGCCCTCCGGGAAGCCGGGGTAGTTCTCGATCTCCGTCGTGAACATCAGTTGGCCGCCCGGAATCATGGTCCGGCTGAAGGAACCCTCGTAAACCAACGGCTTCAGGTCCGCTCGCGCCGCGTATACGGCGGCGGTCCACGCCGCGGGCCCGGAACCGATGATGACCAGCGTCTCTTTTCGAATGTCGGACATTCTCGAATCTCCATGGAATCGCCGCGAGCCCCGCGCCCGTTTACAACGTTTGGGGGTTCCCGTGCCGCTAGCGCACGGCCGTGCAGCGCGCCTCGATCGCCTGCATCCACTCGATCGGGACCCGCTGGGAGCCCGGTGGCGCTCCCGAAGTTGTCCCGTGCCAATCGGAGCCACCACCCCGGAGCAGGTCGTGCGCTTCAGCCAGTTCCTCCAGGCTGCGCCGCACCCCCCGGTCGTTCCGCGGGTGGAGGACCTCGACCCCGTCCAGGGTGCCCTCCATCCAGCGGGCGAGCTGCGCTTGCGTGTAGTCCCGCCCCGGATGCGCGAGCAGCGTCACTCCACCCGCCCGGCGCACCAGGTCACATACCTGTTCGGGAGGCGTGGGCTTCTTCTCCACGAACGCCGGCTTGCCGCGAGCAATGTAGCGATTGAACGCCTCGTTCTCCTCTCGCACCCAACCGCCGTTCACCAGGGCCCGCCCGACGTGAGCTCGAGTGGGCACCCCGTCACCGCACTCGTCCATGATGTCGTCCAGCGTCACACCGCTGCCGAGCGCCTGGAGCCGCGTGACCATCTCGTCGACCCGCCGGAGTCGATCCGCCCGGAAGTCGCGGAAGAACGCACGCATGCCGGGATTCTCGGGATCAAAGCCGTACGCGAGGATGTGGATTGACTGGTCGGGAGCGTTGGCAGAAAGCTCGGCGCCGACCAGGAACTCGAGGCCCAGTCGGTCGGCTTCCGCAGCGGCCTCTTCCACTCCATCCACGGTGTCGTGGTCGGTGAGGGAGAAGCCGCGCAGGCCACGTGCAGCAACCTCCTGGGCCACCTGGGACGGCGAAACGATGCCGTCTGACGCGGTCGAGTGCAGATGGAGATCTACGTAGCCCACGGGGGCTCAATCGTAGCTTCGTGGGGCACCCATCGAGGTGGTCTCCCCGAATAGTGCGCGGAGCTCGTTCTCGGGCAGCCGCGCGAGGTCCTCCTGCGAGGAGAATCGCTCCGCCGGTACCTCGGCCACCCGGTAGGGCCTCTGTCCATTGCTCGAGCAGAAGAAGACGACGGTTCGGGCCCCGTCGCGCCCCAAATCCCCAAGCTGCGCGGTCCAGGTGTCGTTGTCAGCCTTTATCACTGTCATCTTTTTCGTCCGCTCGTTTTGTGTCGGGCTGTTCGAGCCAGATCAATCCGGCCGTCATCGCATCGAGGCGTTGAACGCCACCGGCAATCCGAACCGCGACGTCTCCTTCCGGCGACCGGTCGATCAGGACCACCGTGGTACCCAGCAAGAAACCGGCGGCGGCCAACTCGCGCAAGCGGTCGGAATCCTCGTCCGAGACCTCGCGAACCACGGCCTCCTCTCCCTCCGGAAGCTCCGTGAGTGCCACGAGATCGCGGCTCACGATGACCCCATCGGAGGATGGGATCGGCGCGCCATGCGGATCTTCGTCCGGGTCTCCCAGGGCCCGCGCCATGCGGTCGATCAAGTCGTCGGACGCGGCGTGCTCCAATCGATCCGCCTCCGCGTGCACGCCGTCCCACGTATAGCCCAACCGTTCGATCAGGTACGTCTCGATCACCCGGTGCCGGCGGATGATCCTGAGAGCCGCGGACTCTCCCCGCGAGGTCAGGCGCACTCCGTGGTACGGCTCGTGCACGAGGAGTCCCTGCTCGGCCAGTCCCTTGACCATATTCGTCACGGAGGCGGCCGAGCGATCCAACTCGCTGGCGAGCGCCGTAGTGGAGACCTGCAGACTCTCCGCCTGCAGCTTGAAGATCGCCTTCAAATAGTCCTCCACAGCCCGACTGTGGTCCGTCCGGGACCCGACTCGATGGCCTCTCACCGGAGCCTGGCCGTCCCTCTCGCCGACGGGCGGTCAGCCGGGAAGAAAGCTGTCCCCATCGGACAATCCGACCAGGAAGTCGGCGATCAGCTCGGCGGCCTGGTCCAGGTCCTGCCGGCTCACGAGCTGGTTGGGGGAGTGCATGTACCGGTTCGGAATCGATACGAGACCGGTCGCCACCCCCGCTCGAGCCATGCGAATCGCGTCCGCGTCGGTGCCCGTCATAGCCGGGACCGCCTGAATCTGAACGTCGAAGCCGGCGTCCTTCGCCGCAGCGGCCAGCCGGCCGAACACGATCGAATTGATCGCCGCGCCGCGGGCCAGGACCGGTCCGCCGCCGAGGCTGATGTCTCCGTGTTCCTTCTTGTCCACGCTCGGATGATCGGTGGCATGGGTGACGTCCACGACGATCCCGACGTCGGGATCGAGGCCATACGAGCCCGTGCGCGCTCCCCCGGCCGCCATGTACCCGATTTCCTCCTGGACGGTGGCGGCCGCTACGGCGTGCGCCGAACAACCCTTGTCGCGAGCCCGCCGGAGAGCCTCGAGCACGACCACGGCACCGACCCGGTCGTCGATAGACCGCGCAGCGAGAAGATCTTCGGTGAGGTCGAGGGCATCGGACTGGATCACGGCCACGTCACCGATCGTCACTCTGGCCCTGGCCTCGTCGGCGCTGGTCGCACCGATGTCGATCCACAGGTCCTTGAGCTTGACGGCCTTGTCGGTGTCATCC
>JABDQB010000295.1 GCA_013042495.1 Gemmatimonadota bacterium | reverse complement strand
GATCCTGGATGTGGCCGTGAGGGGCGGGGCAGGGGAGTCGGGTTATGCCTTCGCATCGTCGTGGGCCCTGCCCCCGCAAGAGATCTCGGCCCTGTTCCTGCCCGACCTGATCGGATCCCTGGGGACGTACTGGGGAAGCAATCCGTTCAAGCTGCACACCGAGTACCTGGGGGCCGTTCCCATCGGCCTGGCTCTCGTCGCCCTGACCGCGGTGCGCACGGATCGCCGCGTCACGTTCATCGCCACTACCGCCCTCGTCTGCGTGCTGTTTGCGCTTGGCGCCGCTACTCCGGTTCATCGGCTGGCGTACGCCGTGCTCCCCTTCGTGAAGCAGTTCAGGGCTCCGTCGATGATGCTGGGGCCTGCCAGTTTTATGATGGCTCTTCTGGCGGGCCTTGGTTGGCAGAGGGTTCTCGACGCTCGCAGGGAGGGGCAGGCTGTCCCCTGGACGTGGTCGCTCGCGTTCGCCGGGCCGCTTCTTCTCCTCGGACTCGCGGCGGCCCTGGGACCCGATGGCCTCATGCGCTGGGTGCGCACGGCGTGGTTTCCCGCCGGCTGGACCCGGTCGCCCGGGGTGGATCCGACGGCTGCCCTGCAATTGAACGGCTGGTTCTTGCTCGTCGGCCTCGGCGCGAGCCTGGGCGCCGCGTGGGCCGTCAGTACGCGCCGCGCGCCCGAGTGGATGATAGCCCTTCTTCTCCTCGTCACCGTCGCAGATGGTTGGCGGGTCAACGACCGCTACCTCAGGACGGTCGACCCGGAAACCGTCTTTCCCTCTGATGCGCTGGTTCAGCATCTGGACGCGGAACTGGATGTGGGGGAAAGGGCGTTCCCTCCGGCTGGCATGAGTGGCTACGGTCCCAGTGAACTGAGCGTGCACCGGATTCCGACGGTCACCGGCATACAGAAATTCCGCCTCGAATGGTACGAGCGCTTCACCGGTGGGCTCGGCATGCAAAACGTCGGGACGATGGCTGCCCTGGGTCTACTGGACGTCGGTTTCATCGTGGCGGGGCCTGGCGTGTCGTCCGACGCACTGTCGCTGGAAGTCACGGCACCGCGGGGCTCGGCCTATCGATTATCGAGCGACGTTCCGCACGCGTTCTTCCCTCGGCGCGTCGAGGCGACCGCCGATACCGCGGAGGCCCTCCGCCGCATTCTCGAGGCGGATCCGCTCGATCTGGCGATCGTCGAGGGTGACGTGGCCCCGGCCGCCGGAGAGGGAGTCGCCACGATCACCCGCTACGAGCCCAACGAAATTGTCCTCGCTGTGGAAGCGTCCAGAGGGGGTCTCCTGTTCCTCAGCGAAGTCTACTACCCGGCGTGGCGGGCCCGCGTCGATGACGAGCCTGTGCAGATCCACAGGACCAATACGGCGTTTCGAGGCATCGTCGTTCCGGCGGGATCCCATGAAGTCGTGTTCCGGTACGCGGCGGCTGAGTTTCGCACGGGATTCATGGTGTCCGGGCTGGCGGCAGCTGGCGTCGCCGTGTGGCTTCTGGTCGGGCTCGTGGGGCGACGCTCGAACGGCGCGAGTGGGGCAGCGAGAGTCGGGGACAGAGCGTGACGGCGAGCCGCGGCACCCGACGCATCATGGCGATCGCGTTCCTGGCTGTCGCCCTGGTCTTCATGGTCGTCCTGCTTAGAGGTCAATGGACCTCGTTGGACGAGGTGATGGCCTCGACACGTGCCTACCATTGGTCACTGCGTCCGTGGTTGCTCGCGCTGGCGGTCCTGATCGGGGTTGTGGATCTGCTGCTCATGGGAAGCGTATGGGCGCGGCTGTTTCGGCGAACCGGCGGGGATGCCCGCCTGGTCGATGCCGTGAGAGTCTGGGTCGTGACCAACTTCGGACGGTACATACCCGGTAAGGTCTGGCAGCTCGGAGGCCTCGCGGCGTACATGAAGGGCACCGGCGACTCGGGAGCCGCTGCGCTCGTGTCGGCGCTGGCGTTTCAGGTCATCGCCCTGGCTACCGGTGCGGCCGTCGCCCTGTCGACCATCGGCGTCGCATGGGCGGGTGCGAACGGCAACGGACTGCCAGCGTTGGTCACTTTGGCCGCGATCCTGCTGATCGGGCTGCGTCCCCGGGTGATTCACTGGACGGCCGGTTACATCGGCCGGTGGCTGGGCGAAAGCGACCTTACTCTGGATCTCGACGCCGGCGATATCGCACGGGCGGCAGCCGGAATGTTGTTCGCCTGGATCCTGTACGGAGTCGGCTTCCTGGTGCTTCTGAAGGGCGTTGGAATCGCCGCGGAGATCTCTCAACTGCCAGTAGTGACCGGTATCTTCGCGGCCAGCTACGTGGTCGGATATCTTGTGCTCCTGGCCCCGGGCGGACTGGTCGTAAGAGAGGGGGCGATGACGGGGCTTCTGGTCGAGTTGTTGGGCCTGGCGCTGGGCGTGGCCGCCGCCGTGGCGATCATGGCGCGAATATGGGTGCTCGTGACCGAACTTGTCGCGCTCGCTCTCGTGCTGGCCTGGCGAAAGTCGGTTGCGGAAGAGGAGAAACTGGTTTGAACGAGAAGCCGCGCGGCCCGAGACCGGAGCCGATCGGAGAGGGCAGGG
>JABDQB010000036.1 GCA_013042495.1 Gemmatimonadota bacterium | reverse complement strand
GCGCGATGTTTCGCACCAGGCCGAAGGGGCCCTCGCTCTCGGGCTCCACGACCACACACTGAACATGATGCGAAAGTTCGCGGCCAGTATCGCCGCGGCACGCGACTGGTGCGGGTACTGGGAGATTGATCGGTATGACCGGCCCGCTCCCGTTGACTACCGAAGTGACGAGGATTTCTGGTACAACCTGCCGGCGAATTTCGACGTTCTGCAGGCGAGCGGCAGAGCCTGGGAGTGGACAGGAGACACCGCGTGGCTCTACGACCCCAGCCTGACCGAGTTCTATCGCCGGAGCCTGGGTGACTACGTCCAGCGCTGGGACGTCAATCGGGACGGGATCATGGAGAGCCCGGAGTCAGCGGGCATTCGCGGCATACCCACCTACTGGGAGGGCGACGGCCCGCGGGCAGCCACGGGTGGAGATCTGGTGGCCGCTCAGTATGCGGCGAACCGTGCCTACGCGGGTATGCTCGCAGCCCGCGGCGCGCCCGGCGATGCCGAAGACCTGGTGAGATTCGAGAACGAGGCGAACCGGTTGCGTGGCCTCTACAACGTCCGATGGTGGAACGACGAGCTGGGCCGCTTCCAAACGTCCGTCTTGCCGGACGGGTCCTTTGACGCCACTCCCGTTCCCGCCATGCAGATCTTCCCGCTCTATTTCGGGATCGTCGAACCGGAGCGCGCGACTGAACTCCTCGACGGCCTCGAGACGGGCGTGAACGTCGAGGAGAATTCCTACCTGGCAGAGGTCCACTACCGATACGGGCGAGACTCGGCCGCGTTCGAGTTCCTCCTGGCCCAGATGGATCCCGGGCTCGACCGGCGTGAGTATCCCGAAAACCCGTTCACGGCCGTCGGCGGGGTGGTTCGGTGGCTCGCCGGTGTGCGGCCTCTCGCTTCGGAGTCTCTCGTGGAGACCCGCTCGCGCCTGCCCGGCGGGGTTGAGTGGCTCGAGCTGTCCAACGTCCCGGTGCTCGACGGATCACTTCGGGTGCGGCAAGAGGGCCGTTCTTCGACGCTCGTCACCCGTGACTCGGGGACCTGGTCGAGATGGCGCGCCGTCTTCGCCGGTCAGCACGATTCACTGTTCGTCGACGGACAGGCGATCGCCGCGTCCCATCGACGGACGCCGGCCGGCGAGTCTGAGAGCTTCGTCGTGCTGAATCTGCAGGAAGGGGAGGCCCGGACCGTAGCGGTCTCCGGGCCCTGAATGGTCCGGTTCAGAAAAGTTCCGTCTGAGTCTGCATCGGTTCGACGCACAGCGGGTCGTCGTTGGCCACGTAGTTCACACGGGTGGTCACCGGATGGAACAGGATGTCGTCCTCTTCACGCGGCTTCAGCAGGGGTTCCAGCTCCCATGGGATCGTGTCAGGATCCATCCAGAGGTCGAAATTCTCGGGATCCAGGATCACCGGCATTCGATCGTGCAGGTCGCGGAGCGCGTCATTCGCCTCCGTCGTCAGGATGACGCAGCTTTCGACCGCGCTGCCATCCGGCGCCTTCCACCGGTCCCACAGCCCCGCGAAGCCGAACGCCTGCCGGTCGGACAACCCTATCCAGTATGGTTGCTTCCGTCGGCCCGCGGCCTGCCATTCATAGAACCCATCCGCCACGACCAGGCAACGGCGCTCGCGGTACGAATCCCTGAACGAGGGCTTCTCAGCCACCGTTTCGGATCGGGCGTTGATCAGGGGCTGCCCCGTGCCGATTTCACGGGCCCATCGGGGCACGAGGCCCCATCGCATCAGAGCCGACTCACGAGGTACCGGCGAACCCGCCGGCGCGAGGTGCAGTCCGGGGTGCTCCCTGAGGCCCGGAGGCGTTCGCACCACGGCCACGTCCTGCGTAGGCGCGATATTGAATCGGGGCCCTACGTCAGGGATCTCTTCGAGGCGAAACAGCGCCGCCCATTCACTGGCCGGGGTGGCGAGTGTAAACCGACCGCACATAACCGGAAACATACGTCACCGGGTGGCCACGCGCGAAGAACATACACGGAGCGGGAATCGGGGAACCACGCCCGCCCGGGAGGGTTTGTAGAGAAGACGGCGATGGATTAGCTTTGGACTCGACGGAGTCTAACCGGAGATCGGGGCTCGATCGTCAACCGGGAGTCGCGGGATGCGTGAAAAAGCGGGAATCGAGAAGCGGTATCGGGCGGCGCTGGCTGCGGGCCTGGTCGTCGTGGTACTCCTGCAGGCGGCCCTGTTCGCCTGGGGCGGCGCTGACGACGCGGACGCGGAGAGATCGGAGCGACCGGCGGCTCAGCTCGTCGACTTGCCGGAGAATGATGCTCCCCTGGCGGACATCGCTGAAGTTCTGACGCCCGAGCCGGAAGAAGAGACGGCTCCGAGACAGGCCGACGTTCTCACGATGGCAGCCATTCCATCGATTCCCAAGCTCAGCGCCGCGATGGCGAACGCCGTGCAACCGGTGATGTTCATGGAGAGCCTTGACGAGCCCGAGGCCGACGAGAATCCCGCGGTCACCTACGCTTCGGTCTCCCAGTTCGTCGCACCGGGTTCCGACGATGCGCAGCCGCTTCGGCCGATCGACGATCGGCCGGCTGCTATCCTCGCGATGGTTGGCAACAGGGGTCGAGGCATCGGCGCGGATGGTCCGCACTGTCTGCCCGGTGAAGGTGGTCGCCCGAGAATGTTCACCCGGAGCCAGGTGGTGTCCGGTGCCCCGTCGATCCTCCGGTCGGGCATGTAGCCGACCCGGGACGGACGGCCACGATGGTGGCCTGAATCGTGTGACCTGAAGGGCCGGCCAACGCCGGCC
>JABDQB010000035.1 GCA_013042495.1 Gemmatimonadota bacterium | reverse complement strand
CGCGAACGGCGACCGGACGACGGCGGTGGCGGGGATTCCGGCCGGGGACGGACGCCCGATCGACCAGTCCTCGCCCGTGATCCGGGTCGATCACCAGTCCTGCATCCTCTGCGATCGCTGCATTCGGGCCTGCGATGACGTGCAGGTCAATGGGGTGATCGGACGCACCGGCAAGGGATACGCGACCCGCATCGGTTTCGATCTCGACGACCCGATGGGCGTCAGCACCTGCGTATCCTGCGGCGAATGTGAGAAGGTCTGTCCGACGGGCGCTCTCTCCCTGGTCCAACTGGTGGACCATCTGACGACCCCCGCCGCCAGGCCGCGCTCCGAGCTCAAGCAGGTGGACTCGGTGTGCCCCTACTGCGGCGTCGGATGCGCCATCACGTACCACGTGGACGAGGACCAGAACCGCGTCTTGTACGCGGACGGGCGCACCAGCCCGGTGAACGAGGAACGCCTGTGCGTGAAGGGGCGCTACGGCTACGACTACGCGCACCACCCGCAGCGACTGACCGTGCCGCTGATCCGCCGCGAGGACTCTTATCCGAAGGGGCCGCTGTCTCCGGAGGTGGGCGAATCCGATCAAAAGAAGCGCCGCCGCCCCGGCGGACTCGTGGACTACGAGCACGTGCTTCCCTACTTCCGCGAGGCCACGTGGGAAGAGGCGCTGGAGCTGGCGGGCCGCCGGCTTCGAGAGATCAAGGAAGAGCACGGGTCTTCGGCACTGGCGGGCTTCGGCAGCGCCAAGTGCAGCAACGAAGAGGCCTACCTGTTCCAGAAGCTGATCCGCGCTGGCTTCGGTACGAACAACATCGATCACTGCACCCGGCTGTGTCACGCCTCTTCGGTCGCCGCCCTGCTCGAGGGGATCGGTTCGGGCGCGGTCACGAACGTGTTCGGCGACGTGGGGAACGCCGAGGTCGCCCTGATCACGGGCTCCAACGCGACGGCGAATCACCCCGTGGCCGCGACGTTCATGAAGCAGGCGGCCCGGGAAGGAAAGACGAAGATCATCGTGGTCGAGCCACGCCGCATCGACATGGCCGACCACGCGGATATGTTCGTCCAGATCCGGTCGGGCACGGACGTCGCCTTCTACAACGCGGTGATGCACGTCCTCATCGAGGAGGACCTCGTCGATCACGAGTTCATCCGGACGCGCACTCGCGATTTTGAGGACCTGAAAGCGCTGGTCGGAAAGTACGACCCTGAGATGGCGTCGGAAATCTGCGGCATCCCGGCCGACGACATCCGCCGCGTCGCCCGTTTGTTCGGCGAGGCGAAGACGGCGATGGTGTTCTGGGGCATGGGCATCTCCCAGAGCGTGCACGGGACGGACAACTCCCGCTGTCTCATCGCATTGATGATGATGACGGGGAACGTCGGAAAGCCGGGCACGGGCCTGCATCCGCTGCGCGGGCAGAACAACGTGCAGGGTGCCTCCGACGCCGGTCTCATTCCGATCGTGTACCCGGACTACCAGAGCGTGCAGGATCCCGAGGTGCGGTCGAAGTTCGAAGTCGCGTGGGGCGTTGAACTGGATCCCAACCCCGGCCTTACGGTGGTCGAGATCATGGGACAGGCTCTGTCTGGCGACATCAAGGGCATGTACATGATGGGCGAGAATCCCTTCCTCTCCGACCCCAACGTGAACAAGGTCCGGAAGGCGCTCGCCAACCTCGACTTCCTGGTGGTTCAGGACATCTTCCTCACGGAGACGGCCGAGTTCGCGGACGTCATCCTGCCCGCCACGACGCACATGGAGAAGGTCGGCACGTATACGAACACCGATCGCCGCGTACAGGTGGGTCGGAAGGCGCTCCATCCACCGGGGTCGGCGCGCGAGGACTGGAAGATCGTGTCCGAACTCGCCACGGCTTTCGGCTACCCGATGCGCTACGACTCTCCATCGGACGTGTTCGACGAGATGACGTCCCTGGCGCCGTCTTACTCAGGCCTCACGCACGACAACCTGGGACTGACCGGGAAACTATGGCCGTGCCCCGATCTGGCGACGGACGGCATCCAGGTCCTGTTCGGCGATTCGTTCCCGACTCCCGACGGCCTGGGGCGTTTCGTCCCCGCGGAATTCTCGCCGGCCGCCGAGCCGCCCGACGACGAGTATCCGTTCATCCTGAACACGGGCCGACTGCTCGAACACTGGCATACGGGCACCATGACCCGGCGCTCGAGGGCCCTGCACGCCATCGCCCCCGACGCGAGGGTCGAGATCCACCCGGATGACCTGGCGGTTCTTGGTACGCAGGATGGAGACAGGGTCCACGTGGTCTCGCGGCGTGGGTCGATCACTCTGACTGCCCAATCCGCGAACAATCTGCTGCCGGGCAGCGTGTTCATCCCGTTCCACTTCCGGGAGGCGGCGGCCAACGTCCTCACCTACGACGCGCTGGATCCATACGGGAAGATCCCTGGTTTCAAGTTCTGCGCGGTGCGGGTGGAAGCGGCGGACTGAGGGGTTACGCCCGTCGGCTGCCTTCGGAGGAACCGGTGCCGTCGACGGGAAGGACTACGTGGAACGTCGCGCCCTTACCTTCCTCGCTCGACGCGGTGATCGTGCCGCCATGTCGCGTCACGACCTCCTTGGCGATCGCCAGGCCCAGCCCCGATCCGGAGGCACGCTTCCCGCTGCTCGTCTGATAGTAGCGATCGAATATCCGGTCGAGCTCCGCCGTATCGATTCCGAGGCCCGTGTCTGAGACGCGAAACTCCAGGCGACCCCCGGAGCCTCTGGCCAGCACCGTGACCATATCCCCCGCATCGCTGCACTTGAACGCGTTGGCCAGCAAGTTTCCAAGCAGCTCGTTTCGCAGCCTGTCTTCGTCGCCGAAGATCGTCGCTGGCGCGGAGGGATCCGTGATGACCCGGAACTCGATATTGCGCTGCCGCGCGAGTGCTTCGAACGAGCGCTGCACGCCGAGAAGGAGGTCGGCGACGTACAGCGGCTGTATGCGCACCGTGAACGCGTGCGCCTCCACCCGGCTCAGGTCCACCAGCTGTCGAACCTGGGTGCTGAGGGCGCCCACCTGCTCGCGAATACCGCGCACGGCATCCGCCTGCCCCTCGGGAAGATCACCGTAGACGCCATCCTCGAGCATCTCGGCATAGCCGCCGATCACGTTGATCGGTGTCTTGAGATTATGGCTGGTCTTGCTGACGAATTCCGCCTTCAGGCGGTTCAACTCCGAAAGCTGGGTCGTCATCGAGAGAAACGAGCGGGCCAGGTCTCCCAGTTCGTCCCTGCGGCCGGATTCGACCACGGAGTCCCCGTCGAATTCGCCTTCAGCGACCTGTGACATCGCGGTCCGGAGTCGTTCGAGAGGACGTGTCAGCACCTGGGTGGTGCTGAGCCCGATGAACAGAGCGAGGGCGATGGCTCCCACGAGCGCGATCATCGTCGACGTGGCGGCGCCGGATGCAATGGTCTCCGCTCTGATCGTCGCCTCAGCGCTTTGTCTGTCGATCGCGCTGGCCATGAGACTGATCGCGGCGTCAGCCTCACCGAACAACTTCCGGGCCTCGCCGAAGTACTGGCTGGCTTCGGCCGCTGCACCGGCCAGTAGAAGCCGATCGATCTCGTAGGCCGCTTCCTCCAGCGCGGTCAACGTGAGTCCCAGCGGCAGGCTCGAGAGTCCATAGCCGGGATTCGTGGCCGTGCGGTAGCTCTCCCGAGCTTCAAGCAATGCTTCGAACATCTCCGCCCGCGCTGCGGAGTCCCCGGTGATGATGTAGCTGCGCTGCAACCGGTCGGCTTCCGCGAGGGAGGTACGAAGCTCTCCGACCGCGGCCCTCGAAGCCGCATGGCGGTCGTGGAGCTCGAACGCGATGTCTCGAACCGCCTGCAGCCGCCCGAAGCTGTACAGGGCGGGACCGACAAGGAGTGCTGTGATCCCGACCACCGATGCCAGCAGGCGCACGCGAACCGTGAGGGTCGGAAGCCGGATTGCCGGCAAGCCGCTCATGGCCGCAGGGTCTCCCGAACGCGGGCCAGTTCGGTCTCGAGCGCTTCGATGGAACTCTCGAGGTCGGCGATACGATCCGCGCGGGACTGGGACGGTGGAACCGGAACCACCGCTACTCCCCGGTACGTGGGAGAAAGCGAACCGCCGCGACACTCGGCCGGAAACTCACTCGGGTCGGCGGAGGGCAGAATCGATAGGCTCTCGTCGAGGGTGCCCCCGACGTCGAGCGAGACCAGGTACGCGGAGGTCGCGAACTGCTCGGCCGTGGGAGTCCGATACGGCTGACTCAAGTAGGCATGCGACAGGCTGGCGGCGAGATCCAGATCGGGGTGCCGCGGGTCCAAGGCATCCACGATCAACGCGAGCGTCGCCCGTTCTCCCAGTGCCGTCGTGCCGCAAATCTCCATCACCTGGGCGAGACTGGCTCGGCCGGCCACGGGATCGCCGGTCCTCAAGTCGGTCAAGGCCGCGGCGTACGTATCGGACGGGGGGAGTCCCTCCCACTGGGGAGATGCGGATGCGCAGCCACCCAGGGAGCCCATGGCACCGAGCACTGCAATTCCCGCGGCCAGCCGGCGCGTTCTCATTCCATCTCCTCGAGTGACTCCGACGTCTTGGGAGTCCCCGGCCGCCCATGCAGGCGCAGGAACGCTTCGGCCACCTGCGGATCGAATTTGGTCCCCGCCAGCCGCTCGATCTCGTCGAGCGCTTCCTCCTCGGTCCAGGCCCGCTTGTAGGGGCGGGCGTGAGACAGGGAATCGAATACGTCGACGATGCTGACGATGCGCGCGGAGAGAGGAATGTCCTCCCCGCTCAGGCCGGCAGGATAACCAGCGCCGTCCCAGCACTCGTGGTGGTTGAGCGCGATTTCTTCGGCCATGAGAAGCATGGGAAAGCGGCTTCCCGACAGAATGCTCGCTCCCACGGCAGGGTGTTGCTTCACGGTTGTCATTTCGGCATCCGTCAGCGAGCCCTCCTTGAGGAGAATGCTGTCCGGCATGGCGATCTTGCCGATGTCGTGAAGGGGCGCCGCCCGCCGAATGTCCTCGACATCCTCGGGGGGGAGTCCCAGGGCCTGTGCGAGCTCCGCGGATTCGCGCCCGACCCGCTGCGTGTGCTCTCCCGTGGCGTCATCCCGGTACTCGGCCGCCAGGGCCAGGCGCTCGAGTATTTCCAGGCGGGCCTCCTCGAGCTGCGCCGTACGGGCCGCGACCCGGTCTTCCAGTCGTTCGGCGTACCTCTGCAATTCGAGCTGAAGGAAGCGCGTCTGGAGCAGGTTCCCGACGCGAAGCCGCACCTCGACGGGACTGACCGGTTTCGACAGGAAGTCGCTAGCTCCGCTCGACAGGGCCCTCCGCTTCGCATCTCGATCGTCGTCGGAGGTGATGATCATGACGGGACGATAATCGAAATCGACCAGCGAGTGCCGCAGCCGTTCCAGCACCTCGAAGCCATTGACCCCGGGCATCATCAGATCCAGGAGCACGAGATCGGGTGGCAGAACGCGGCATGTGTCGAGGAATTCGAGGGGATCGGTATGGGTAGAAATGTTGACATACCCGTCCGTCTGCAGGATTCGCTGCAGGAGTTCGACATTCGCCGTCTCATCATCAACGACGGCTATCTTCGCATCGTGAAAAGACTTGGCTTCCATATCCTTCGGCTTGCGGATGCACGCGTTTCGCCCATCCGCGATGCACGCGAACGGCGCGACCACGAGGATAAAGGGCAGGTTCCGGACCCAAGGTCCAGAAACGCCGGGATTGACACCATTGCCCGTGTTTGGGTAGCCTCGATAG
>JABDQB010000287.1 GCA_013042495.1 Gemmatimonadota bacterium | reverse complement strand
GCGGTGCCGCGTGCACGGTGGGCAACGTGACTCCAGCCGCGGAATACAACGTCTGGGTCGATCCGGAAGCGGCGCGCGCCGTGTTCCGTTCGGGTCTCCCGGTCGAGATGGTCGGTTGGGAGCTCTGCCGCGGCTCTGCCACCCTCTCCGAGGAGGAGATGGAGAGGATTCGTGCCTTCGGAACACCGGTGGCCCGCTTCGCGATGGACTGCAACACCAGCGCCCTGGCAGCGGCCCGGCTGCAGTCGAACGAGCCCGGTCTTACGCTTCCCGACCCCGTCGCCATGGCCGTGGCGATCGACCCGTCGATCTGCACGCGAAGGTCGCTTCACTACGTGGACGTGGAGACGGACAGCGACCTGACTCGAGGCATGACGGTGGTGGACCACCTGGACGTCGCGAACGACGAGCGGAACGCGCCAATCTGGCGAGAACTCGTCGAGCGAGGTCGCAACGCGCAGGTCTGCTGGGAACTCGATATTCCGAAGTGGAAGGAACTGCTGTACTCGGTCCTCCGGTAGATCGAGAGTGACTCGTTGAAAGCCAGTCCGTCTCGAGCGAGGTAGCGATGGGCGCCCGAATCGTCGTCATCGGAAGCGTGAACACTGACCTGGTCGTCCGCGGCCCCCGCATCCCGACGCCAGGCGAGACCGTGACCGGTGGCACCTTCATGCGGGCGCAGGGCGGAAAGGGGAGCAACCAGGCCATGGCTGCGGCGCGCGCTGGAGCCGACGTCACGTTCGTCGCGCGGGTCGGCGACGACGAGCTCGGCGAGGCCGCCATCGCCGGTCTGCGGGACGAGTCGATCGAGGTTGGTTTCGTCGCTCGTGACCCGGATCATCCCACTGGCGTCGCGCTCATCATGGTGGACCGGTCTGGGGAAAACGCCATCTCTGTGGCGCCTGGGGCGAACGCTAACCTGTCCGTTGGCGATGTGGAGGCCGCGCGTCCTGCCATAGAGTCAGCGGACGTCCTCCTCATGCAGCTTGAAACGCCTCTGCCGGCCGTCGGACGGGCCGCCGAGATCGCACGTGCCGCGAGTACCAGGGTGATCCTGAATCCCGCACCGGCCAGGCCGCTGGGTGACTCACTGCTGGCGCTCGTCGATGTGCTCACCCCCAACGAAGGAGAATCCGCGCTCCTCACGAACGAGGCGGACCCGCGCGCGGCCGCTGCCCGACTCAGGGAATCCGGCGTCGACACGGTGGTGGTGACGCTCGGACCCCGCGGCGCCCTCGTCCTCTCCGGCGACGGAGAATCGTCGGTCGCCGGGTTCCCGGTGAAGGCCATCGACACGACGGCGGCGGGCGACGCCTTCAACGGTTTCCTGGCGGTCTCGCTGGCCGAAGGGCTGGACCGCAACGCAGCGGTTCGGAGAGCCTGCGCCGCCGGAGCCCTGGCCACCACGGTGCCGGGGGCGACACCATCGCTGCCCTTCCGCAGCCCGGTCGATGACCTTGTGAAGCCGCCGGGGAGTGGACATTCGAGCGGGAAACCGTCAAGCTAGGGTTCGCTCTCGCAGGCAAGAACGACACATGACACGGAAACCAACAAGGAGAATGGCCCATGGGGAGACGCACGAACTACGGATTCGAAAAGAGACAGAGGGAGATCAAGAAGCAGAAGAAGCGGGAAGCGAAGGCCGAGCGGAAGCGGCTGAAGAAGGAAGAAGAGGAAGGCGTGCTCGTCGAGGGGGCCGTTGAGGGTGAACTGGTCGATGAAGAGCTTGACGAAGAAGAGTTGGAAGAGGCCGACGCCGACGAAGAGGAAGAAGTGAGCGCATAGGTCAAGCACCAGGGCAATCGCTCGGAAAGTACCGAAGAGAGATACTCGAAATGCGAGCAAGGCACGGTCTGTCGCGAGGACATACCCACCGCCCGGCCTCCCGAGAGAACCATCGGCTATAACTCCACGTCAGATCAACTTGGACACCGTCGAAACGGTACCGGGTAGCGCGACACACGGTCGAGTGCCCATAATTCGGCGACGGATCCGTTGAAGGCACGAACCCGGTAATCGAACAGGGCACATGCGTTTGGCTACGACCAGACAATGCGGGCGGGTGCGAGCGGCCGGTGCTGCCTTCTTCGGCCTGGCCTTCATCGCGGTGGTTGCGGCGCCGGCCTGCGCCCAGAGCCTGAAAGGCTCGAAGAACTCTCTCGACCTCCAGAATCGCGTGGCCACCGAGCACGGGTTCACGTACATCCGGACATCGGATCAGGCGAGATGGTTCGTCGACAATGGTTACCTGGTGCGGCTGCGCGGCGGTGCCGGCTACGAGCTGAAGCGGATGTCCCACCCGTATGCCAGGCCCGAGGTCGCACTTTTCGTCTCCCGCCTCGGCCCCCAATACCAGGCAGCATGCGGCGAGAGACTGGTCGTCACCAGCCTTACTCGACCCACGACCCGGCAACCCCGCAACGCATCGTCCCGCTCGGTGCACCCCACGGGTATGGCCATGGATCTGCGCCGGAGTAACAACCGTGCCTGTCGCTCGTGGTTGGAGAGCGTCCTGCTCCGGCTGGAGGGCGCGGGCGTCCTGGAGGCAACTCGCGAGCGAAGTCCGCCCCATTTCCACGTCGCGCTGTTCCCAAGCCAGTACGACGCATACGTCGATCGGAAGATGGCGGCCGGGCCGGACGAGACGGAGCGGGAATACATCGTTCGCAGGGGCGATTCCCTGTGGTCGATCGCGCGTCGGCATGGCACCGACGTCTCCCACATTCGAGAGGCCAACGACCTGCGTGGAAGTCGGATCTACGAGGGTCAGTTGCTGACGGTGCCGACGGACCGGTAGCCAGGCACCGGTTGCCTCTCGGGCCGGCTCAGCCTCCCACCAATCGCAGTCCCGTGGGAGGTGCAGGCGGAATCACGTCCGTCGAGGTGTCCGTCGTGGCCGCCACTTCTACGCTCAGCTCGCCTTCGACCCCGCGCGTATCCACACTGGAGACCGTGTAGCCGTAGGTGGTCTCCGCGGACAAGCCGGCGTCCGCGAATGCGGTCGAAACCACGAACCCGATCGCCTCGCCGTCCCGATAGACGTTGTATCCCTGGACCGGATAGATGGACGCCACGGGAGGACTCCAGGACAGGTTGATCTGAATCGCGCTCTGAGCGACAGCCGCCAGGTTCCGAGGCGGCGGGGGGCCTGGTTCCATCTCGGTCACGGCCGCAGCCGGCTCGCTGAGGCCGCTCTCCTGGTCCAGCCGGTCCACCGCTGACACCCGGTATTCGTAGCTCGTTTCGGGGGCGAGATTCGAGTCCTCGTAAGCGGTAGCCCCCGTGGTGGCAACCGCGTCGCCGTCCCGGAAGACCCGGTAGAACGCGATCCCGGACTCGCTCGCGGACGGAGACCATTGCAGGTCGATTCGATACGGACCCACGGTGGTGGCCACGAGGTCCGTGGGAACGGTCGGCGCCGGCAGCGCCTCGGTCGTGACCTGTACGGGATCGCTCAGGTCTCCCTCGTCACCATCGTCGTCGAAAGCGCTGACCTGGTAGACGTATGTGGTTGCCGGCTGAAGACCCTCGTCCCGGTAGTCGCTGCTGTTGGCTTCAGCGACTCGATTGCCATCCCGGTACACGTAGTAGCCCTCGGAACCGCGGACATTCTTCCAGTCGAGATCCACCGCGTACGGTCCGCGGGCCTCGGCCTTCAGTTCCTTCGGCTTGCCGGGATCGAACGCGGTGCGTGGCTTCGCTACCGTGCTTGCCGTCAGAATCAACAGAGTCAGGATGGCCAGCCGGACCGGTCTCATGGACCCACCTCCACGGGAAGCGGATTCGACAGGTCGCTCTCGTTTCCCAGGTTGTCCAGGGCCGTAACGGCGAACAGGTAATCGCCAGCGGGCAGGCCCTCGACCGTGGCGCGAGTCCCGGAGTCCAACTCGACCATCGCCTCGGAACCGGGCGCGGACCCGGTCTCACGGTAGTACAGGCGGTAGCCCGACAGGTCTTCCAGCGGACGCCCGACCGCGTCGATCGTTGGCGCGTCCCACTCGAGGGTGACCGACCAGGTATCGCTGGGATGCGTCGGGACCCCCGCGCCGGGGCCGTCCGGCGAACAGCCGGCGATCAAAGCGATCGCAAGAAGTCCGGCTGCAACTGGCGCACCTGTTTTCTTGTAGCGCTCACGCCACATCGAGACCCCCGATTCGTCTTCCCGGCGCGACACGCCAGCGTCGTGCACGGGCAAATAGGCCCGTAATCGCGGCGTGGGCCGGATCACGGGTATACGGCAATAGGCCTGAAAGAAGCAAGATCCAGACCTGCCAACGACCACGCGCGGCGTACGGTCGCCGATCCGGAATTCGCCTTTGGACCGACTGACTCGCATATTGCCGCGTCAATACTAGCGCGGCGTGTGTATCGTCGCTCAACGATCAGGAGGATGTTGCATGAAGTCTCGGACTCTGATGGGAATCGGTGCCGCGTTGCTCGTCGGCGCGTGCAGCGGAATCTCGACCAGCACAGACTACGATCCGCAAGTCGATTTCACGGCTTTCTCGACGTACGACTGGGTGGACAGCCAGGGTGATGTCGACAACATCACGAGTAGCCGGATTCGCCAGTCGGTCGACGCGGCCCTGGCGGCGAAGGGATTCTCGCAGTCCGCGTCCGAGCCGGACGTCGCGGTCAGCTACCAGGTGAGCAGTGCCGAGCGGAGATCGTTCAATACGGTCAACGCCGGGTGGGGCGGTGGCTACGGCTGGGGCGGCTGGGGCATGGGCATGGGAACGAGCACTACCACCGAGAACGTCTGGCAGGAGGGCTCGCTGATCCTGGGTATCTTCGACACCGGTACCAAGAACCTCGTGTGGACGGGCACCGCGACGACGGACATCGATCCGAGCCGGTCGCCGGCGGATCGCCAGAAGGTCATTGATGACGCGGTGGGCAAGTTGATGGCTGATTTTCCGCCGGGCGGTTGACCCGCGGAGAACGACACGCTTTGAGATTGGGCCCTCGGATCGCTGCTCGATCTTCCACGTGACGACGAAGAAGGCGGACCCGGACATGATCCGGATCCGCCTCTTCGATCTTCAGCAGCGCTCGAAACCTGGTCTCGGCCCTGTTACTTCTTCCTGGCCGCGGGCTTCCTCGCGGCCGGCTTCTTCTTAGCGGCAGGCTTTCTGGCGGTCGTCTTCTTCCTCGCGGCGGGCTTCCTCGCGGCCGGCTTCTTCTTCGCCGCCGGCTTTCTAGCGGTCGTCTTCTTCCTGGCTGCGGGCTTCTTCTTCGCCGCAGGCTTTCTGGCGGTCGTCTTCTTCCTGGCAGCGGGCTTCTTCTTCGCGGCAGGCTTTCTGGCGGTCGCCTTCTTCTTCGCCGCGGCGATCTTCTTCTTCTCGGCGGCGATCCACTTCCTCGCAGCGGCCTTGTCTGCCGTGATCTTCTTCTTCACCGCGGCCTTCTCAGCCGCAAGCTTCTTCTTCTCCGCCGCGATCCACTTCCTCACCGCGGCCTTGTCCGCTGCAAGCTTCTTCGCTGCGGAAGTCTTGGCCGCCGGCTTTCTCTTCGCCGGCTTCTTCGCTGCGGGCTTCTTCGCCGCAGGCTTCCTGACAGGCATTGTTCTACCTCCGATAATGAGATGCCTACGGGCGAATTCACTGCCCCCGAGAAACAAAAAGGTGCAATCGTGTTCGTTGCACAAGGGGTGGGCGAGTCGAGCAAGATGATCGAACGGATCTCAACGCCGCCGAGTGCGCATCCCGTCAAGCACCGTCTGCGTGGTCTGCCGGATCAGTCGATCGACGTCGACGGCGGCCGTGATCTGTCCGTCGATCAGCAACGACGCAAGCCCATGCACGGCGCTCCAGGCCACGTAGGCCTGTGCGCGGGAATCCTGCCGCTTGATCCCGCCGCTGGCCTGGTAAGCCTCGAACACGGTGACGAGCTGTTCGAAGAGGACGTTTCCTGCCTGGCGTAGCTCTGGCAGGTTTTCGCGCGCCATCGCCTCCTTGCCGTACATGAGGCGATAGTGCGCCGGGTTCTCGAGCGCGAAGCGTACGTATTCTTCACCCATGCGTCGGACTCGCTCGACACTCGATCGGGGGGCACCCGCCTCGATGTTCTCCAGGCGGTCGGATAGGCGCTTGAACCCTGACGCGGCGACCGCGACCAGCAAGGCGGTCTTGTCTTCGAAATGGCGGTACGGTGCAGTTCGTGACACGCCGAGTCGCTGGCCCAGAGCCCGCATCGTCAGGCTCGCGGCGCCTCCCTCTGCGATCATGGCGGCTGCTTCGTCGAGCAGCGCCACCCGCAGGTCCCCGTGATGATAAGCCCTGGCCGGTTCGGTCATGACCCCAATATGAGACTTGATGTTGACAAAGTCAACATAATGCGTATACTCTATGTTGACGATGTCAACACCGACCCGGCCGGTTCGTGATAGGAAGCTCAATACCCGCCGGTTCCAAGCAATCTCAGGATGGAGAACTCGTCATGGCAGTCAACGAAGACCTGACCGGTTTCATTAGAGAGGCCTTGAACCGCGGCCTCCCGCGTGACGAAATCCGAGGAGCATTGAGCCAGGCTGACTGGCCGGAAGACGAGGTCGAGGGGGCACTACGTGGGTTTGCCACCGTCGACTTCCCCCTGGCCGTTCCGCGACCTCGCTCCTCGCTGTCGGCTCGGGAGGCCTTTCTCTACCTGGTTCTGTTCGGGACGCTCTACGTCAGCTCCTACAGCCTGGGAACGCTTCTCTTCCAGTTCATCAATCTCGCCTTACCGGACCCGGCGTTGTCGCAAAGTGAAATCGACGCGATACCGGAGACGATCCGCTGGGCGGTCGCGTCGCTCGTCGTCGCGACCCCCGTGTTCCTGTACACGGCGTGGACGGTGGGGCGGGAGGTCGCCAGCTCGCCGCTGAAGCGGATCTCGCCCGTGCGCCGGTGGCTCACGTACCTGACGCTCGCGATAGCGGTCAGCATCATCATCGGCGACTCGACGACCGTGGTCTACAACCTCCTCAGTGGTGAGACGACCGCCCGGTTCACGCTCAAGGCCCTGACGATCGGAGCGATCGCCGGTGCCATCTTCATCTACTATCTCAGGGACCTGCGGCAGGACGAACTGGAGGTAGTCGGGTGAAGTCGCCTCCCGGCCGGCTCGTATTGGCCGTCGCCACCACGGTGGTCGGGGCGTCGATCGTCGCCGGTGTGTTCGTGGTCGGAACCCCGGCTCGTGGCCGGCTCGAGAGCCTCGATGCGGACCGGATCGAGGATCTACAGGGGATCATGCGGGCGGTCGATCGGTTCTGGACCGACCACGAGCGGCTCCCGGAGACGCTGGTGGAGTTGGCGGAGGATCCTCGGTTCCAGGCGAATACCGTGGATCCGGGTTCAACCGAGTCGTACGAGTATCACGTGCGGGGCGATGAGACCTACGCACTCTGCGCGGTGTTCGATCGCGAATCACGGGCACCGCGACGGGCGCCCGAAGACTTCTGGAGCCATGGGGTCGGGAGGCGCTGCTTCGAGCTCGATGTCGGCAGGTCCGATCGCGTGACGGTGGATGAATGAACGCTTGCGCCGGCCTCGAGCGGGCCCTGAAGACGGAGACCTGACGTCCATGTCTCTCTTCACCTCCGACCGGGAGCGGCGCCTCTGGTTCTGGACATTGGCCGTCGTGCTGGCGATCTACGCGACCCTCGGACTGACGCCGAAGCTGGCCGGGGCACTGCGCGACAGTGACCAACTCCAGGCCGTTCTCTTCATCGTCGCAATGTTTCTGGTCGGGGCGACCGTTGTCACGCAGGGGCTGAAGTTGCGGCCTGGCGGAGCCGAGATCGGAGTCGCGCTGGGCATAGCGGCCGTGTACCTGATGCTGTTCGTTCGGATGGCTCTCGCAGAGCGCAGTCACCTCATCGAGTACGGAGTGGTGGCCGTCTTCATCCACGAAGCGCTGAGGGAGCGCGCGAGGCAGGGTCGCCGCGTCCCCGTACCCGCGTTTCTAGCGGTCGTGGCTGCGTCATTGGTCGGAGTGCTCGATGAGAGCATTCAGGTGTTTCTGCCCAACCGCGTGTTCGACCCTCGCGATATCGGCTTCAACGTCCTGGCCGGCCTGATGGCAGTCCTGGCAAGCCTCATCCTGACGTGGGCACGCCGGCGGGGCGGCAACTTTCGCAGGAATTGGGACCGCTAGCGCATACCTCGCCTACCAGATCGGTGACGAGCACGCGCCTTCCGGGAGCACTCGTGTGACCGCGGGCGCCCTCTCGCTTCCGAAGCGGTCCTCTCGACTAGACCGCCGGCTCGATGTTGCTGTTGAGTCTGAACAAGTTCCCGGGATCATACCGACCCTTGATGCTCGCAAGGCGCGCGTACGCCGGCCCATAGTTGCCGGCAGCTTCGTCCCCATCGAAGTCGATATTGTCGTAGTAGCCGCCCATGAAGGGCTCGATCGCCTTGTAGTAGGCGCGAGTCGCGGCGATGAACTCGTCGTCCATTTCGGCTTCCTGCCAACCGCTCGCGAATACGAGCATGATCTCGGCATTACGGTGAGTGAAAGCCGTGTCGGTCTCGCCGACTCGCTTTACGGCTCCACCGGCGACGTGATTCGCCAGAAAGACGCGCGGATCGTACGCATCGATCAAGGCATCGACTAGCCCTTGAGACCACTCCTTGACCATCCCGTTCTTGGCGTAGGAGCGGATTCCGTGGCCGAAAGCGGCGTCATTGATGGTCTGCATGACCATGTAGTCCTGCACGATCACGCCATCCACGACTGGCGTTGCCACTGCCCGTAGCGCTGCCAGTTCCTTCTCGCCTTCGGACGGGTCTCCGTTGTAGACGACGTCCATGACGATCACGTCCCCGAGATCCGGATTCCGCGCCATGACCGGGCCGACATACATTTCGTCCGAGAAACCCGCGGCCGCCTCGGCGTAGTACTCGAGCACGTCTCGCGCGTCTTCAATCGGCCAGACGATCGAGCCGGACAGTACGTTGCGATCAAACGGATACAGCTGGTATTCGAATTCCGTGACGACGCCGAAGTTGCCCCCACCGCCCCGGATCGCCCAGAAGAGGTCCGGCTCACGATCCGCGCTGATCCGGCGCACTTCGCCATCGGCCGTAACGATCTCGGCCCCACGAACGTTGTCCACGGTCAGTCCGTACTTGCGGTTGAGTCGGCCAAATCCCCCACCGAGGGTGTAGCCGCCCACACCCGTGTGCGACACGACCCCGGCCGTAGTGACCATGCCCTGCTCCAGCGCCGTGGTGTCGAGTGCATTGAGCAGCGCACCGCCCTGGGCATGAGCCCGCTGAGTATCGCGATCGACCGTGACCCTGCTCATCTGTGACAGGTCGATCATGAGGCCGCCATCGCAGACCGACTTGCCCGGCCAACTGTGGCCACCGCCACGCACAGCGAGAAGCAGGTTGTTATCCCGCGCGAAGTCCACCGCATGGCTGACGTCCGCACTGCTTGCCGGTCGCACGATCAGGTCCGGACGCTTGTCGTGCATACCGTTCCAAATGGTACGCGCACGATCGTAGTCCGGGTGTCCTGACAGGATCAGCGGTCCGCTCAGCGCCTGGCTGAGCTCCTGGATGGCGGCATTCTCGAGTTCTATTTCAAGGCCGTCGAGGGACACCGCCGCGATGCTCGCATCAGTCGCCGCTCGTCTTCCGCAGCCAGCGAGAAACGCGGGCGAACCCACTACCAGGCCAGCAGCGATCGACGTCTTGCAGAACTCGCGCCTGTCCATAGATCTTCTCCTCGTCGAATGGGGGATCTTCCAAGATAATCAAAATCGGAACGCAAGTGTGGCGTGGGCAGGACGTCGGAGATCAGTCGGGTGCCGTAAGTTCTTGTAAGAATGAGTATTACCTCGATCTGACGGCGGGAAGCGAGAGGGGTATTCAAGGTCGCCCAGGGCGAGATCAAAATTGGGAATTGCAATGACCATACGACATTCTCCGATCGCACCGCACCGCTGTGTGCGGCTGCTGGCCATACTGCTGTTGGCCGCCGGCCTCCTGCCGGCCGAGGTTCGAGCGCAACGCAGCGACCGCGACGCCTGGCAGCGGGTGCCGGATGTGATGGCTGCGCTCGCCATCGGGACCGGGAGCCGGGTGGCGGACGTCGGGGCTGGCGGAGGCTATTTCACGGCGCACCTCGCCCGGCAGGTGGGCGCGGACGGACGCGTCCTCGCCGTGGAGATCGGCGAGAGGGAGCTGACCCAGCTGCGACGGCTGGCGGAGGATGAGAGCCTCGAGAACATCGACGTCATTCGTGGTGAGGTCGATGACCCAAGACTGCCGGAGCAGTCGCTGAACGCGGTGCTGGTGGTGGACGCGTACCACGAGATGACCGAGCACGAGGCGATGATGGCGGGGATCTACGGGGCGCTTGAGCCCGGTGGACGTCTCGTGATAATGGATCTGGCACCCCCCGACGCTTCCGCATCGCGTGATCGTCAGATCGAGAGCCATAGGATTGGCATCGACCTGGTCGCGCGAGAAGTCGAGGTGGCCGGCTTCGAGGTGCTCGACCGTGACCCGGAATTCGCCCGCAGCGGTAGCGGCCGCGGTCAGTGGATGCTGGTCGCACGTCGACCCGTTCGACCCGGCCCTCCCCCATGAGGTAATCGCGACCCTGCATGGCAGGCGAGACTACCCTGAAAGGGCGAGAATGGGGGGAACAGCGGAGGGGCAGGGATTCGCCGTCGAGTCACGTAGTGACGAGACATTGAGCGAATGAAATGAGCGAGTTACCCGCAGGGTGAGAGTCCCTGCGGGGTGGAGTGGAGCGGAGGGGCAGGGATTCGAACCCTGAAGTCCTTGCGGACGCCGGTTTTCGAGACCGGTGCATTGCCGTTCTGCCACCCCTCCGAGGGGTCCTGCCTATTCGGGCCGCATCACGCGGTGGGAAGCGGCTCGCGCCGCTCGTTCGGGCCCTCTCTGTATCCTGCGGGGGGTGTACGGACGGGGTGGGATTCGAACCCACGTGACACTTGTGATGTCAACACACTTTCCAGGCGTGCGCCTTCAGCCGCTCGGCCACCCGTCCAGAATCACTGTACGTAATCAGCGGAGGAGCAGGGATTCGTCCTCGAACCGCGTCAGCGGTGAGAGCCCTTTGCAGCGAAGCTGCGAAGGCACCCGGTGAGAATCCCGTGTTCGACCACCTTGCACGTCTTCAGCGGAGGAGCAGGGATTCGAACCCTGGTGGGCCTTTTAAACCCAACGCCTTAGC
>JABDQB010000284.1 GCA_013042495.1 Gemmatimonadota bacterium | reverse complement strand
GAGGAAGCGATTCCGCTGGCCAGACGCATCGCGGGCCCCCAGATCATCCGCGGCGACCAGAGGGTTCTGCCATTCGTTCAGCAGGACCGGATCTACTGGACCGCCAGGGCCCAGGAAGACGTCGGGGCACTGGATGAGGCAATTCTTGGATACGAGCGGCTTCAAGGTATGGCCGGTGATGGACTCCGGCAGATTCCGTGGATGGCGGATACCGCGGAACGGCTGGCCCGACTCAAAGAGGCGGGAGCCTCGAGAGGGGAACCGTGACGGAGTTGATCCGGCAGCTGCAGGAGCGCCACGTACTCCGCACGGCCGTGCTCTATCTGGGCGCCGGCTGGGTCGGCCTCGAGTTCATCGGCTTCGTGGTCGAGAACTACGGATTCAACCGGGTTGTACTCGACTGCGCTCTCCTCATGATCGGCGTCGGATTCCCCATCGCGATGATCATCTCGTGGTACCACGGAGCGAGCGGCCGGCAGAACGTGCCGCGCTCCGAGGGACTGATGGTGGGGGGCCTGATCCTGGTCGGACTGATCGGATCGGGCGTAATCCTCACGCGCGATCGAGCGGAGCCCCGCTCTCCGACCCTCGCTCCGGCAGGCCTTCCGGCGGACCTGGGCGAAGGCTCGGTGGCGGTTCTGCCACTGACCAATCGCACCGGCGCAGACAGTCTCGACTGGCTCGGTCCGGGACTCGCCGACATGCTCTCGACCAACCTGGCCCAGCTCGATGGTCTGCGGGTGGTGAGCGCCCAACGCCTGCTTGACCTCCTGCGGCAGGCTGGGCGGGAGGAAACCGAGGCCATTCCTGACGATCTCGCCCTCCAGATCGCCGCCCAGTCGGGCGCGCGCACTCTGGTGCGAGGATCGTTCATGGCGGTGGGTGACAGCGTTCGCGTCGATGTGCAGCTCATCAACCTCGAAGATGGAACGATCGCGGCCGCGGAGCAGTCGCGTGGCTCGGATGTCTTCGCGATGGTGGACGACGTGTCGGCTCGTCTCTCCGGCCAGATGCTGGGTGCCTCGTTCCGACCGACCGAACTGACCCCGCTGACCGAGCTTGCGACGGGCAACCTGGAAGCCTACCGCGAATACCAGGAAGGCCTGCTGGCCGAACGCCGGTTCCTGAACGAGCAGGCCTTGACCCACTACCGAACCGCCGTGGCACTGGATTCGACCTTCGCGATCGCCTGGTTGCGCCGGGCCATGATGTCCAACACGCAGGAGGAGCGCCTGCTGGCCCTGCAGCAGGCGGACCTCCACAAGACGAAGGCCACGGATCGCGACCGGTACATGATCGAGGCGATGTTCGCGGTCAATACGGTGGGCGATTTCGAAACGGCCGATTCGCTTCTCCTCGAGATGATCGACCGGTATCCGGACGAAAAGGAAGCCCGGTATCAGCTCGGAGTCTTCTACGACCAGGCGGACAGGGATGACGAAGCGCGGACCGTGATCGAAGAGGCCGTGGCGCTCGATCCGTACTACGCGCCCGGCATCAATCACCTGGCCTACCTGGCCGGACGACGTGGGGACTCGGTGGGCGCTGACACGCTGAGCATGCGGTATCTGGAGCTAGAGCCGGACCAGGCCAATCCGCTGGATTCGAGGGGCGAGATCCTCGAGATGATTGGGCGTCGCGACGAAGCCCGGGGGGCATTCCGGGAGGCGCTTCGTGTCGAGCCCGGTTTCCTGGCCTCCTACGAACACCTGGTCCGATCATATCTGCAGGAAGGAGACTCGGAAGGAGCCCGGGAAGCCCTGGCGGAATACATGTCCGTGTCCGACTCCGACGCCTCGGTGTGGGTGCGGCGTCTGGAGAGCGACACGTACGTGAGTGAGGGCCGGTATCGGGACGGCCTGGCTGCCAGCCGCAGGGCCGCCGATCTGGCTCTGACCCTGGAGCGGAACGATCTCAGGCTCGCGGCTCTCCTCGACGCGGGCGCACTCGCGAGTCTCACGGAGGCCTACACGGAGGCGGAGCGGGCGTTCTTCGAAGCCAACGAAATCGACTCGCTCAACCTGGGGATCCTGTTCGGCTTGATCGCCATCTATGGGATGCAGGAAAAGACCGACGAGTTTCCGGCCTGGAGGGATTCGTTGGTCGCTCGAACCTCGCGCGGACCGGCGTTCGTCCAGCAGAGACTGGAACTCCTTCTGACGCTGACGGACGGAATGATCTCCTTCTGGGAGGGCAACCCGGAAGCGTCGCTCGATCACATCGAGCGGGCCCGGGAAATCGCCGGCGCGCCACGCCCGGCGAGGATTACCGGGGGGATCGAGGAGATCATGGCGTTGATCCAGACCGGCCGGGCCGAAGAGGCGCTGCCGCTGATTGACTCGCTGGCCGGCGTCACGGGCGCCGGAAACCGGTTTGTGCCGCTCCCGCACCAGGTGGCCCTCTACTTGAGAGGGAGAGCCCACGAAGAACTGGACCAGGTGGAGCTGGCGGCCGAGAACTATGGCGCTCTGCTCGAGCTGGGCGGCGAGGGCCTTCAGGAAACCTGGCTCTTCCGGGATACGCCGGATCGCCTCGCCGCCATGAGGGCGTCGGCGGCCTCGGACTGAACGTCACTTGCATACGAGACTCTCCAGCGCGGTAATCACGCTCGTCACCGGGATTACCGCGGTCGTCGGCATGCCGACGTCCGCATCCGCCCAGGAAGACACCGTCCCGGCTTGGGTTCCGTGCCGGCACACCCTTCCCTCTTGCGTCAGCAAGACACTGGGCGCCTTGAAGCTGGAGCCCGGCGAGAGTATCGACGTGGACGGGCGGCTGGACGAGGCGTTGTGGGACCGGGCCGCCTTCACCTCGGATTTCACGCAGCGGGAGCCGGACCCGGGAGCCCCACCGACGGAGCGGACGGAGATCGCGTTCGTGTACACGGAGACCGCCCTGTACGTAGGGGCACGCATGTACTCCCAGGACCCCTCTCAGATTCGAGCGATCCTCGCGCGCCGGGACGACGGGGGAGACTCCGAACGAATCATCGTCAACATCGACAGCTATCAGAACCGCCGTACTTACTATTCCATCGCCGTCACGGCAGCGGGGAGCCGCCTGGACTGGTACACCGGTGAGGACGCGAACAACTTCCGCGAGCGCGACTACAGCTGGAACCCCCTGTGGGAGGCGGGCGCCGTCATCGACTCGCTCGGATGGACGGCGGAGCTCGAGATTCCGTTCTCGCAGCTTCGTTTCAACGAGGGAGAGACCCTCGCATTCGGTGTCAATATCAACCGATACATCCCGAGCAAGAACGAGGACATCTACTGGATCGCGGTTCCAAGAGATGAGGCCGGCTGGACCTCGTGGTTCGGCGACCTCGAAGGACTGGTGGGCGTGCGGACCCGCCGGCCCGTGGAGCTGGTACCGTACGTGGCTGGAGCCGTAACGACGACCAGCAGAAGCCTGTTCGAGGAAGAAGATCCGTTCTCGAGCCGCAACGAGTTCGACGGTCGCGCCGGCGCTGACCTCAAGATGGGAATCGGGCCGAGTCTCACGCTCGACGCCACGTTCAATCCCGACTTCGGCCAGGTCGAGGCGGACCCCGCCGAGGTCAACCTCTCCGCCTTCCCGACTTTCTTTCCCGAGCGGCGCCCGTTCTTCGTCGAAGGCAAGGAATTGCTGGAATCCGAAGGACTGTTCTATTCGCGGCGCATAGGGGCGCGCCCACGCGGCAGCGTCGATGCGGACTTCGTGGACTATCCGCGAAACACGACAATCCTGGCGGCCGGGAAGGTCACGGGCCGCACGCCGGGCGGGCTTTCGGTCGGCGTACTCGGCGCCGTCACGGCCGAGGAGAGCGCGCAGACCTATGACGTCGAGACCGGGTCCTTCGGCGAGGCCCGCGTCCAGCCCTCCACCGTTTGGGCCGTGGCCAGCCTGAAGCAGGAATTCGGCGCGGAGGGCTCGACGGCCGGGGTCTCGGGAACCGGGGTACGCCGCAACCTCGGAACACGCGACGAGCTTCTCTTCCAGCTTAACCGGGAGGCCTACTCGGGACAGGCGGACTGGAACCTTCGCATCGCGGGGGGAACGTACGAGCTTCGGGGTCTGGCTACGGGCAGTTACATCGCCGGCACTCCGGAGGCCATCCAGCGAGTCCAGGAATTCAGTGCACACTACTTCCAGCGTCCGGACGCGGACTACGTCGACTAC
>JABDQB010000283.1 GCA_013042495.1 Gemmatimonadota bacterium | reverse complement strand
GTGTCAGACATCCCACGGCATTCGCGGGTACGGCCTCCGCCGCCGCGTGCGCCTGCACGTCGACGACGTTCACCCCGAAGATCCGGGCGAAGAACGTGGGAACCGGGTTCGCACGGGCGCCGATCTGCCGAACCGTTACGTCCACCCTGAAGTTGACCAGGTCCACCGTGACGTCCTCGTCGGTCACAATGGAAACGGTCTGGTGGCGAACGGAGTGGAGCTCCGCGTACTCCTTCGCCCGCGCCTTGGCGATCGCTTCGGCGTTACCGGGATCGTCGATGAACGCGCTCGCACCGGCCAGAGCGCCCGCGTCGGCTGCTCTCTGGGCCTCGGACTCCGCCGTAAGCAACTTGCCCACGTCCACGGCGAGCGCCATCACTGCCAGCGCGGCCACCATCGCTCCCATCACCAGGACGATGGCAGCGCCTCTCTGGTCGCACAAAACGGCCCGAATGGTACGTATCGTCGTTCTCACATTGTCTCCTTCAGATGGTCCACCACTCCAGAAGCCGCACCTGCCCTTCAGACAACTCTCGCGCCCGTAAGGTCACCAGCGGCCGTGTATTCGCGTCGATTCATCCGAGCCGTTGCTCTTGCCGGGCGCCGATGACGACGTGACGCCCAGCGACGCCGGCGAATTCGCCACTACCGAGTCCGGCAGAGATCCGCCCCCCTCTACCCGATCTCTTATCATCTGGCGCAGGAGTTCCCACTGCTGCTCGGCGGCAACGATCCTCTGCTGGAGCTCCGCCTTACGGTTGTCGAGCTCCCGGCGTTCCAGTTCCAGCTCCTCCCGCATCCGCCCCATTTCCTGCGCGTTCTCCGTCTGTCTGCTCCTGCGCGAACGGGTGCGGGGCGCGACTCCGGCGTACTGTCGAACGACGACCCGCACGCTGACGAGGTGGAGCGCATACACACCCAGCAGCAGAGCGGCGAGGTTGAAGACGGGCTGCGGCGTCATGTACGACAGGGCTGCAGCCGTTACGGCGAGCAGCGCCACGATGATGACGTACTCCAGGCTTACCGGAGATTTCATGGACTCTATCCCTTCGGATTGTTGTGTCCCCCGGGAACTTCTCAACACCTTGCCAACCGCGAGAGTCGTGCCCGATCGGGATACTTGACCCCCTGGATCTATATATAATTGTGATATATACGTTTAAATGCGTCGACACATCGTTTCACGCCAGGATGCGTGTCGTGGCAGGAACCCCACTTCCTGTGGCGTCGATGCAACACTATTCCGGCGTTCCAAGGGGCCGATGTTTGCAAGGTAGCGGTTTGAACCGAGTAGGCAAATCGCTCCGGGTCAGGCCCCCTCGCCGGGGTCGTCGGAGGCATGATCCGGATCAGCCTCAGGCGTCGGCTCCGGCTCCGATGCGGCCTCGACTTCGCCGGCAGCCCCGCCGCTTGGAAGGCTCTTGACGTGCAGGTCGCGCTGCGGGAACGGGATCGTGATCCCCGCGTCCTTGAGCGCGTCGTTCACCGCCACGCCGATCTCGCTTCGGACTCGGAAGAAGTCGTCGAAAGTCGCCGTCCAGAACAGGAGCCGGAAGTCCAGCGAGCTGGCTCCGAACCCGTCGAAGATGACCGTCGGCTCGGGATAGCGAAGAACCTCCTTATGCCCCGCGGCTACATTCTTCAGGATCTGAATCACGCGGTGCGGATCCGTTCCATACGCTACTCCCACGTTTACCCGAACCCTGCGTCGCTGGTCGGACAGCGTCCAGTTGACGACCTCGGATGAGATCAGGTTCGCGTTCGGCACGATCACCTCCGCGCCGTCGAAGGTGCGGACGACCGACGACCGGATCCCGATTCTTCGCACCTCGCCGACTAGCGTCAGCGACGTGATCTCGACCTTGTCGCCCACCTTGACCGGTTGTTCGAAGATCAGGATGAGACCGGACACGAAGTTGTTGACGATGTTCTGCAGCCCGAAGCCGATCCCCACGCTGAGAGCGCCGAACACGATCGCGAGCTGGGAGGCCTGGAATCCGGCGGCGCTGGCGGCCGCCATGAGACCCACCGCCAGGATGAACCATTGGGTGATCGTGGCGACCGCGTTCCCGATTCCCCTCTTGAGGTCGAGACGCGGGAGAACTTCGACCTCGAGAACGAATCGAACGAAGCGGGCGATCCACAGTGCGAGTACGACGGCGACCGCGAATGCGAGGAACCTCTCGAGGGACATCTCGAACTGCCCGACCCGGAAGCTCCAGGTCAGCACGCTCGATGCCCACGCGCGGGCCATATCGGCGATGTCGAAGGCCTGGAGAGCCCACAACACCCAGGTGACGAACGCGACGATCTTCAGGACCAGGATGGCCCGGGCCGTGACCACGTCCCCGCGTTCCCTCATGATACGAGATGCCTGGCCGAGCTTGGTTCCAGGCGCCAGGCGAATCACGCCGGCGACGACTCGGTAGGCGATGACCACGGCGAGACCGAAATAGGCCGCGTAGAGCACGCCGTTGACCAGCCGCTCGGACAGGAGCGTGAAGCCGAGCACGTTGGCGATCACGGAGATCACGCCAGCCGCGAACAGCACCTCCGCGCCCCTCCACACGACTCGGCTCCACGACTTGCGCTCCATCCGGTCCGGGCTCGCGCTGCGGAGGAGCCAGCCCGCGGTTGCAGTCAGTGCGATCGCGAGGCCGAGGTTCAGGATCCGGTACTCGAAGGACCGGGTAATCAGCAGGTCACCGAGTACGGTGATACCGAACAGAATCAGCAGAGCGCGCATCGCCCGGTGGACCAGGGCGTCGCCGGAACGGGGCAGCAAGCGGAACAGCGGCGGGAGGGCGGCGATCGCGACGAGCTGCCACAAGGTAATCGGCGCCCGGGGGTAGAGTCCGCTCGCCACGAACAGCGCCACGAGGAGGGCGGCCGAGATGGGCCGGTGAAGCGTCTCTGCGGCACCGGTCAGCGATTTGTCCTCCGGATCGAGCTCGACGTCGATACGGTTCCGCAGCCGGACCGCGACGACCAGGAACAGGAGGAACAGGAACAGGTTGAACAGAAGCAATCCGGCGTGACCGGAGACGAAGGCCGACAGGGCACGCAGGTCCTCATCCCACACCCACGCCGCGGCCTGAGACGACGGTGCCGCGGCAATCGAGCCCAATCGCCAGATGGGTGGGGCGTTCCGGCTGAGAGTCCGCCGGCGCACGCTGGCCCGGGCACGCTCAACCTCGCTCAGCACGAGACGTACTCCCTCCAGCCCCGTGTCAACCCGGGCCTTGACGCCGAGCACGTGCTCGAGCTGGCTCCGCTGGCTGCGTCGCAGAGCCTGCGCCGAATCGAGGACTCCCCGGATCTGGTTTTCGACGGCCTCCGGTACGCTGTCCTCGCCGGCCACCGCATCGAGCGTCAGCTGCCACCGGTCTCGGATGGTCCGCGTGGCCGTGGACGCGTCCTGGATTTCCTGTAGCTCGTCTTCGAAGGTCTCGATCCACTCCTGCAGCTGGTCTTCGTGCGATTGCCAGAAGGACTGGAGAACGGAGAGCTCCCGACTGGACAACCCCTCCAGCACGGCGCGGCCGATCCTCTCGTTCCCCTCCGCGATGGCCGTGAGCTCGGCCGGGAGTTCTTCCTCGATGAGCGCGATGTCGGGATCGAAGCTGAGCTGCATTCCTGTGGCTTGGAGCCGGGCGAGCGCCTCGCGGGAGCGGAGCGGAATCTCGGATGCCGGCACGGGCCGCGGCGCGGCGGCGGCGGTGTCCTGGCG
>JABDQB010000277.1 GCA_013042495.1 Gemmatimonadota bacterium | reverse complement strand
CAGAAGGCCAAGGAGACGGACATCCAGGTGCCGCCGGACCAGCTCGATGGCGAGACGGACCGCAGGTTCCGCGAAATCCGCAACTCCTTCCCGACGGCCACTGACTTCCAGGACGCGGTGACCAAGTCAGGCCGGTCCCTGGTCCAGTATCGCCACTGGCTGCGAGGCCAGGTCCACTCGCAGTTGATGATCGACGAATTCATACGGGCGAATCGCGGCAATCTTCCCCCGGTTGCCGTTACGGACGAGGAAATCCGGGCATATTACGAGGACAACCTGGTCGGGCAGACGCGCCCGGCTTCGATCTCGCTCGAGCAGGTGGTGATCGAGCCATCGCCCGGAGAAGCGGCCCGCGACAGTTCTATCGCCCTCGCGGAGCAGGTGCTGGCGGAACTGCGGGACGGGTTGGACTTCGAGATCGCGGCTCGCCAGTACTCCATGGACATGTCGAACCGGGAGCAAGGGGGCGACCTGGGCTGGATTCAACGGTCGCTGCTCGTTCCATCGTTTGCCGACGCGGCGTGGGCGGCGCGCACCGGGCAGCCGGTCGGGCCGGTGGCCACGCGGTTCGGCTACCACATCATCCGGGTGGACAACGTCCGTGGTGGCGAGCGCAAGATTCGGCACATTCTGATACAGCCGTTGCTCGATGAGACGGATTTTCGCCGCACGGGTGAGTTGGCCATAGCCGTGGCCGATTCGATCCGTGAGGGCGCCGAGGTTCGCGCGATGGCCGAGAAGTACGGTGTCCGCGAGGTTCCGGTGCGGTTCCCGGAGATCCCGTACGATCAGGTGAGTCAGTTCGGCGAAGCCTACGCGCAGGCCCTGGCAAACCCCGTCCCGGGATCGGTGGTCGGCCCGTTTCAGACCGAGGGCTTCATGCCGGGACGTCCGGTGTTCGCCGTCGTACGCATCACTGGCTACCAATCCGAGGGCGCCTGGAAGCTGGAGGACATCCGCGAGCAGATTCGTGAGAGTCTTCTGAACGAGAAGGGCTACGTGCGATTCCTGGACGAACTGCGAAACGAGGTCTACGTCGATATCAGGCTCTGACCGACCACGAGACGTACGACGCCGATCCAGCCTACGCGATATGCCGAAGACATCCCAGCGACCCAGGATAGCCATTACCCTCGGAGACCCGAGGGGAATAGGTCCTGAAATCGTTCAGGCCGCACTCGCGGACCGGGAGCTGGCCGCAGCGGCAGAGTATGTCTTGATCGGACCGTCGCCTGAGTCATTGCATCCCGAGCTCCAGATTCCTCCGGGCGTCGAGTGCGCGGAGACTGGCACCTGGCGGCAGGGTGGCGAACGCGAAGCCGGCCAACATTCGGGACGGGCGGTCGAGGCTGGCATTTCGATGGCCCTGGCCGGGAAGGTCGACGGCCTGGTGACGGCGCCGATCTCCAAGACGGCGCTTCGGGCCGCAGGCTATGCCTTTCCGGGCCACACGGAGCTTCTCCGGGATCGCTGTGGGGTTCCAGACGTGACCATGATCATGGCCGCGGAGGACACGGTGCTCGGCGGTCCGCTCCGCGTAGCCCTGCTGACGGTTCACGTGCCGCTCCGAGCCGTGCCGGGACTCCTCGATATCGAGCTCGTGGTTCGGCGCTCCGCCATCGCGTCCCGCGCTCTCAAGGACTGGTGGGGTATCGATCGACCGCGCCTTGCGTTCGCGGGCGTGAACCCGCACGCTTCGGAGCAGGGTCTGTTCGGCGACGAGGAAGAGCGAATCCTGGCGCCTGCCGCGGAGCGGCTGGTCGCGGCGGGAGACTGCGAAATCGCGGGCATCTTTCCGGCCGACACCGTGTTCCGGAGGTGCCTGGAGGGAACGGTGGACGTCGTGGTCGTTCCGTATCACGACGTGGGGCTGGCGGTCCTCAAGACCCTGGCGAGCGAAACGGGCGTGAACGTGACCGCGGGACTTCCCTTCCCTCGCACTTCGCCGGATCATGGCACGGCGTTCGACATCGCGGGCCGCGGGCTGGCCAGTCCTTCTTCCATGAAGGCCGCCATGGCTCAGTGTATTCGCTTCTGTCGTCGGGGGAGGTGAGCAGAAGGTGGTTCAATTTCGCTCCGTGACCAAGAGCTTCGGCGGGTCGTCTCCCGCGGTGCTCGACGTCTCGTTCCACCTCCGGAAGGGCGAATTCGCCTTCCTTACCGGTGCGTCGGGTGCCGGTAAGACGACGATCCTCAAGCTCGTGCACATGCTGCACCGGCCGAGCTCCGGAGAGGTTCGGGTATCCCGGTACAGCTCGAGTAGAATCAAGCGGCGGGACCTTCCCGATCTTCGGCGACGCGTCGGGTATATCTTCCAGGACTTCAGACTCCTGGAGAACCTCACTGCCGAGGAGAACATCGCTTTTGCGCTGCAGGTGACGGGCACCGCGAAAGCGAAGATCGCCCCGCGCGTGCGGAAGCTGCTGAACCAGGTGGGTCTCGCTGCTCGTGCGCAGGCATTCCCGCGCGAGCTGTCGGGAGGCGAGCAACAGCGAGTGGCTGTCGCCCGCGCACTCGCCAACGAACCCCTCGTTCTTCTTGCCGACGAACCGACGGGGAACCTCGACGAGCGAGCCAGTTCCGGGGTGTTCGAACTGTTCCGACGGATCAACGCCTCCGGCACGTCCGTGCTGATGGCGACCCATGATGCGGAGCTCTTGCGACGGCACCGGAACGTCAGGGTGATCGAGCTCGAGGAAGGACGGCTGGTGTTCGATTCGGCCGGAGATCCCGTCGCGTGAGGTCGCTTCGGGAGGCCCTCTCCGGAATTCGCCGCGCACCAGCGCTCACGGTCCTGTCGGTAATGGCCATCGGACTGAGTGTCTTCAGCATCGGTCTCTTCGCCCTCACGGCCCACAACATCGACGTAGCCCTCTCCGACGTGGAGGGACGCGTCGAGGTCGTCGCCTACCTTCGGGACGACGCGTCCGAGGAACTGATCGAGATCGCCCGGCACGAAATCGAGTCGTACCCGGAAGTCGAGTCGGCCCGGTACGTTTCGAAGGTTGAGGCCCTCTACGAAGCGTCCCGGGAGCTGACCGAGTTCTCCGACGTCTACTCGGACCTGGAAGTCAATCCACTTCCCGCCTCCCTCGAGATCGCCCTTCGACCGGATTTTCGAACGCCGGTCGACGTGGAGACCGTGGCCGACAGAGTCACTTCTTACCATTTCGTGGAAGAGGCGAGGTACGGCCGCGAGTGGGTGGACCGGATCTACTCGCTCCGCCGGGTCGCCGGCGGCGCGGCGGTCATTCTCGGCCTCAGCTTCGCCTTCGGCGCCGCACTGCTCATCGGAATCGCCGTTCGCATGTCGGTGCTCGCCCGTGCCCGTGAAATAGCGGTCATGCAAACCGTTGGGGCCACGGATGGTTACATCCGGCGACCCTTCCTCATCGAAGGTCTGATGACCGGGCTTGGCGGAGGATTGCTCGCTCTGGCCCTGACGTTCGTCACCTACCAGGCCGTCGAGCGCACGCTCGTCTCGCTCGCGTGGCTTCCCGACCTGTGGACCGCGGCCGGTTTGGCCTTCGCCGGAATCCTCGGAATGCTCGCGGCCGGACGGGCGGTTCGGCGGGAGTTGCGTCGGCTGGATGTCTACTGATCGTTCTGCCGTGATGCCGGCGCTCCGACGCCTGGCCGTCCTCGTAGCCGCTCTTATGGTCTCCAGCGCGGCGAATCTGCCTGCCCAGAGCGCGATCGGCGACCAGATCAGGGACAGCCAGGACCGGTTGGACCAGATTCGCCGCGAGAAGCAGCAACTGGCGCGCGAGTACGATCAGCTGAGCGGCCAGATTCACACGTTCTCCGAAGAGATCTCGAACATCGAGCGACGCATCGGTTCGTCGCGGGGGGCCCTTGATGAGCTCGATCTCCAGATCCAGGCGTATGCGATCCAGGTCGACGAGACCACCAGGGACATGCTCCGTACGCATGACGAACTCGTGTTGCGGCGCACCGAGCTCGAAGCCCGCCTGCGCGAGATCTACAAGCGGGGCGATTTGCATGCCGTCCAGGTCGTGATGGAGGCCCGTTCGTTTGGCGACCTCATCAGCCGGTACAAGTACCTGCACCTGGTGGCCCGGTACGACCGGACCCTGGTCGGCCAGGTCCAGCGACTGGAGGAGCAGCTGGCGGCTCAGCGTCAACAGCTGGCCCAGGAATTCGCCCGTCTGCGAGGGCTGCGGGGCGAGAAGCAGCGAGAGGTCCGGGACCTCGAGACACTCGAGACACAGCGCGAACGCCGCCTCGCGAACACCCAGCGTCGGGTCGCGCAGGCCCAGACGAGAATCACGCAGTTGGAGGGGGAGGAACGCCAGCTCGGCAACCTGCTGGCGGAACTCGAGCGCGCCCGGCGGGAGGCAGAGCGGGTGGCCGGAACCAGCACCACCCCCACGCTCCGCACGTCCGACCTCGGAAGCCTCAACTGGCCCGTCCAGGGCAGCGTCGTCTACCGCTTTGGAGAGGCGAAGCCCGACGTCGAGGACGTATGGAAAGGTATCGGCATCGGGGCCCCCAGGGGCACATCGGTCGCGGCCGTCGAGTCCGGCTCCGTCGCCTGGGCCGGCTCGCGGGGAGTGTTGGGGCAGACCGTGATCATCGATCATGGCGGTGGCTATTGGTCCGGGTATCTGTACCTGCAGGACCTGCGCGTCCGATCGGGTGACCGGGTAAACAGCGGGCAGGTGATCGGACACGTCGGGGGCGACGAGGGCTCCGCTTCGGGAACGCATGTGGAGTTCCAGATCTACGAGCCGGGGCGGGACGGAAACCCGCGGCAGGTGGATCCCGTTCGCTGGCTGCGAGGACGATCGTGAGCCTCCACCCGGTGGTTGGACATTCCGAGCTTCAGGCACGACTGACCCGTGCCGCGGAGTTGGGGCGGATCCCTCAGTCCCTACTTTTCCGGGGTCCGCCGGGTATCGGAAAGCAGCGGCTCGCCCTGTGGCTCGCGGCTCTCGTGCAGTGCGACGCACCTGAGGCAAGACCCTGCGGCCGGTGCACTTCGTGCCACCTGGCTGACGACCTTCAACATCCGGACATTCACTGGTTCTTCCCTCTCCCGTCCCCGAAGAAGGTCTCGGGTGACCGGCGGCGCCAGAAGCTGGAGGAGGCCCGGATCGAGGAGTTGGGGTCCCGGCGGGCCGACCCGCTGTGGACCTCGGGTGGAAACGAGGCTGCGTCGATCTTTCTGCCCATCGTCGAAGAGATTCGGGCGCGGGCCGTGCGCCGGCCAGCCATGGGACGTTCGTCAGTGTTCGTGATCGGCGACGCCGAGCGCATGGTGCCGCAGGTCTCCAGCCCCGAAGCGGCAAATGCCTTCCTCAAGCTCCTCGAGGAACCACCGGCCGATACCCTCGTGTTTCTCACGTCGAGTCGGCCGGGGGCCCTGTTGCCGACTGTCCGCTCCCGTGTACTCGAGGTGCGCGTCACACCGCCCTCTCCTGATGCCGCGCGGGCCTTTCTCGAAGAGCATGCCGGAATGGGAGCGGACGAGGCCGCGGCCGCCGCCCGGCGTTCCGAGGGTTCGATCGGAACCGTCCTGGCTGGCCGGGCAACCGACGCCGGACCCGACGTGAGGGACGAGGCGGGGGGCCTCCTGGCC
>JABDQB010000274.1 GCA_013042495.1 Gemmatimonadota bacterium | reverse complement strand
GTAGTGGACATTCGGGTGGCCGCCCTGGCTCGTTTCCGGGTCGCTCTTCGCCGAGGTGAACTCGGGCATGAACATTCCGGAACCAACGATTGGTCCACCCCGATACGAACCATCGTCGGTCTCGAGTCCGGCGATGACGAAGTCGCGCAGCGGCAGCTCTAACTCCGGATCGGTCGTGCACCGCACCGCCTCGTTCCTGAGAAAAAGCGAATCCTCCTCGAAGCCGTGAACCCGGTGGACGACCTCGAAGATCTTCTCTCTGGCTTCGGTGGCTGCCGCTTCAACCGCCTGTCCACATCCCCAGGTGACGTGCGAAGCGACCGTCTGCCATTCGTAAGGATTCCGGTCTGTATCCGGCGTCTCGACGCGGATTTTCTCCGGCGGGACGGCCAGGACCTCTCCGACGATCTGGGCCATCACCGTGAGGTAACCCTGCCCGAGTTCCATGCCGGAAACGGTCACATTGATCGACCCGTCCTCGTTGAACTTCAAGAACGACGAGGACGAGGCGTTCGGTGGCATGGCCGGCGCCTTCCACATCAACGCCACACCCTTGCCGACCACCTTGTTGGGATCGTCGGAGGTCTCCTCGACTCCCCAGTCGATGGCGTCCGCCACCTTGTCGATGCATTCGATGAGTCCCGAGGGGTTCATCTTCTCGCCGTACGAGAGAGTATCGCCCTCGACGATGGCATTCTTGCGGCGGAACTCGACGGGGTCCATACCCAACTTGTTGGCGATGCGATCGATGTGGGACTCGAGTCCGAAGTTGAACTCGGAGTAGCCGAACCCCCGATACGGACCGCCCGGTGGCAGGTTCGTGTACACGCACAGTGCGTCGATCTTCACGTTCGGGATGCGATACGGGCCGGTTGCGGACAGACCTGCGGCGTTGACGACGTTGGCTCCGTACTCAACGTAGGCGCCGGCATCCCAATGCATTGTGTGTTCGATGGCCGTGATCGTTCCGTCGCTCTTCACACCGATCTTCAGGCGAGCTTCGAGACCCTGCCGCTGGTAGGTGTTGTAGAACTCCTGCTCGCGAGTGAAGCGCAGTTTGACGGGATGGCCCTGGCAGGCGGTGGCGAGTGCCGCGCCCATGATCTCCATCGAGACTCCTGCCTTGCCTCCGAAGCCTCCTCCGACGTACGGAGTAATGACCCGGATCTGCTGGTGGGTTAGTCCGAGCGGCTCCAGCGCTTCTGCGATGACGTGACGCTGCGTGTACGGCGACTGAGAAGCGGACCACATCGTGAGCCGGCCGGCCCGGTCGTACAGGGAGACGACCGCGTGCGGTTCGATCGCACAATGGGCGTAGCGCGGGACCGAATAGGTGTCCTCGAAGACCAGATCGGCCTCCTCGAAGGCCGACTCGACATCTCCCTTGCGGGTCTTCCGCCAATGGGCGATGTTCGTGTCGTTGTGCGGGAAAAACCACGGGACGTGGGGGTAGTCCTCCAGTTCCGGGTGCAACAGTGGAGCGTCGTCGGTAGCTGCAAAGACCGGATCGAAGACGGGTTCGAGAACCTCGTACTCGACCTCGACCAGCTTGGCCGCTCGCTTGGCGATGCCCTCATTGCGGGCCACCACGGCGGCCACCTGTTCGCCGACAAAGCGAACGCGGTCCTGGGCGAAGACGTAGCGGTCCTACATGTAGAGGCCGAACCCGAATGGGAAGTCCGCCCCCGTGACGACCTTCACGACGCCGGGCACCGCGGCAGCCTTCGAGGTGTCGATTCGCTTGATGATGGCGTGGGCGTGCGGTGTCTCCACGACCTCCGCGAACAGCAGGTCCGGCCCGAAGTCGAGGTCGTCGACGTAGCGGGCGGCCCCGCTCACTTTGTCCAGTCCGTCGATCCGCGGGGGAGAGGTGCCGACGTAGGTGAGTTCCGAATCCTTCTTTTCTTCTTCGAACGGTCGGCGGGTCACGGTCATGGCTGGACCTCCCCGGCAGCGTCCAAGACGGCGTCGATGATCGGCTCGTACCCAGTGCACCGGCACAGATTGCCGGCGAGAGCATGTTGGACGTCGAAGCGAGAGGGGTTCGGATTGTCGCGCAGCAGTTCGTGCGCGCCGAGGACGATGCCTGGAGCGCAGAATCCGCATTGGAACGAGTTGTGGCTGATGAAGAGATCCTGAAGATGGCTGAGTACGCCGTTCTCCGGGATGCCTTCCACGGTGGTGATCTCGTGGCCATCTGCCTCGACGGCGAGCATCAGACAGGAGCGAATCGTGTGGCCGTCGAGCAGGATCGTGCAGGTTCCGCAGTCGCCCCGTTCACATCCGATTTTGGCGCCCTTGGCTCCGATGCTCTCGCGGATGACGTCGAGCAACACCTCGTTGGGCTCCACATCGAGCGGCCAGGTCTCGCCGTTGACGGTGACGGTGATCGGTAGCTTCATTTCATCCCCTCAGATCAGCCTGGTTCCATAGGCGGGACCATGGCCGTCCCGGCGTGCGACTGCGGCCCGGAGGCCTCTTTCGAGCATTACTTCGCAGATCCTGGCCCGGTATTCCTTGGTGGCCCGCATGTCGGTGATGGGTGAGATTGCCCCGGGCACCAGGCTTTGGGCCTCTGCGATCAGTTCGTCGGTCAGGGCGCTGCCAGACAGCAGACTCTCGATTTCGTGGGCTCGAGACGGAACAGGTCCAACCGCGCCGAAGGCGATCCGGTAGGAGTCGTCGGCCGTAACGAGAATGGTCACACCGGCCTGGGAGAGATCCTCGCCCTCGTAGCGCTGAAGCTTCAAGTAGATGGCGCCGTGCGGTGAGTCGGGGATCGGAATTGACAGGCCGGTAACGACCTCTCCGGTCTTCAGAGCTGTCTCCCGCGGTCCGACGAACCAGGCGCCGATTGGGATCGTCCGTGCTCCGTCCGGTCCTAGGACACCAACGGACGCTTCGAGTGTGAGCAGCGCTGGAC
>JABDQB010000272.1 GCA_013042495.1 Gemmatimonadota bacterium | reverse complement strand
CTAGTGGCCCTCCGCCGCGCGGGTGGACTTCACGGTGATGGTCTCCAGCCCGTGCGAGTGCGGACCCATCTCCTCCCGCCTGAGCATGAAGGCGAAGAAGAACCCGAGGAACCCGAGGACCGAGAAGATCCACATTCCGAGAGCGTAGCCGCCCGGATTCGCGGCGCTCGCCCCCGAGTAGTCGTTGGCCGCCCCGATCATCCAGTTGAACCCGAACAGGCCGATGTTCTGGATCATCGTCATCAGGCCGTAGGCTGTGCCGAGCTTGGCCTCATCCACCAGGTAGGCGACCGAGGGCCACATCACGGCCGGCACCAGCGAGAACGCGATCCCCATGATCGCCATCGGAATGAAGAGGCTGACAGACGTATAGGCCATCATCAGGTAGACGGGCACCAGCATCAGCGAGCCCACCATCATGAACAGCGAGCGGCGACCGACCCGGTCCACCCACAGGCCGAACAGCGGGGTCATGATCATCGAGAACAGGGTGATGATGCTCGACAGGAAGCCGGCGCTCTCCCTGGTCGCGCCGTGCGCATCCTGGAAGAACTTGATGGCGAACGTCTGGAACGGGAAGATCGCCGAGTAGAACGTCACGCACAGCAGGACGACCCAGATGTAGGAGCGACCGAAACTGAACAGGTCGGCCCATTCCACCCTGTCCGTCTCGCCCGCCTCACCGAGGTCGTACCGCTTCTCCGCCCGGTCTTCGAGGACCCAGTAGACCAGGGCGCCGACGATGCAGAACGTGGCGAACGCCACCGTGATCAGAAGCGGAGTCTGCCAGTTCGCGTACGCCGGCCGGGCCCAGGTCGGCGAGTTGAGGGCCAGGAACGAGCCCAGCCGCGCGATCGTGAGATTCACCCCGAACGCGAAGCTCAGCTCGCGTCCCTTGAACCAGCGTGCGATCCCCACCGTCACCGACACGATCAGGGACTCGGCACCGATTCCGAAGATCAGCCGTCCGGCGGCCATGATCGCGAACTCGCCCGTGGCTGCCGTGATCGCCGCGCCGATGAAGCACAACGCCCCGAACAGCAGCGTGCCCTTCTTGACGCCGATCCGGTCGATGATGATCCCGCCGATGAGGACCATGATGATGTTCGGGAAGCTGTAGATCGCGTTCAGCGTCCCGATCCGGCTGTCCGAGAAGCCAAGCTGATCGCGCAGCAGATCCGCGAGCGGGCTGACGGCGTCGTAGACGTAGTAGTTGCCGAACATCGCCAGGCTGATCACCACCAGCACGACCCAGCGGAACAGCGGCGGGGGCGGCGGCTTCAATCCGGCTCCGGTACCGCCGGAAGGACTCTGGTCAGAATTCATGGCTCTCTTGATCGACGAGAAGGGCCCGCGTCGGGCCGCGAACGAGAGCGAACTTACGGGAGGATTCGGCGGACAGCCAGCGGGCGTTCAGTCTGCGCTTGCGTTGTGATAGCTAATTTGCTATCATCGAGACATGGAAACCAAAGCCGCCATCCTGTTGAGCGAGGCCCGGGAGAGGGCCGGCCTGACGCAACGCGAACTCGCACGGCGAGCCAGTACCGCGCAGTCCGTGGTGGCTCGGATAGAGCTCGGGATCACGGACCCTGGGACCGGAACCCTCTCGAGACTTCTCGCCGCGGCGGGGTTCGAGTTGAGAGCCCGTTTGGAGCCCGCTCTCATCGTGGACACGCACATGCTGAACGATGTAGAGAGAATCCTCCGGCTCACGCCGGAAGAGCGACTGCGTGAGGTGGCCAACCTGAGCCGTTTCCGAATTGCGGCCCGACGTGTCTGATCTCGCTCCGTTCGATCCGGAACGACTCATCCGCGCACTCGCAGAGCACGAGGTGCGCTATGTGCTCATCGGTGCGCTGGCGGCGCGTCTGCAGGGGTTTCCGAGGGTGACCGCCGACGCGGACATTACGCCGGCACGGGACGGCGCGAACCTGGAGCGTTTGGCCAGCGCCCTCCGCGATCTGGACGCAAAGGTCTTCTCGGGAAGCGTCCCCGAGGGCTTGTCGTTCGATTGCTCGGCGCAGGCCCTGGCTCGCGCCGAGATGTGGAACCTGGTCACGTCTGCCGGACGGCTGGATCTCGCTTTCACGCCTGCCGGGACCGAGGGGTATGACGATCTAGTCCGCAACGCCATCGAGTACGAGGCTTTCGGAGTGGATCTGCGGGCGGCAAGTCTCGCGGACATCATTCGATCCAAGGAGACCTCGGATCGACCGCAGGACCGTCAGGATGTGCTGGTGATGCGTGAGATGCTGCGGGGCTCGCGCGGATAGAGGCTGTGCGTCAACCCGGCACGTTCACACTCAGGCCGGGAATGTCGTCGAAGTCCGAGGCGTTCAAGGTCCACAGGTCAGCCTCCCACACTAGCGCGCAGGCCGCGATCGCGATGTCCACTTCCCTCCCACGCGCCCGGCGGACCGTTCGATACAGGCGGGCGGCCTCGGCTGCCTCCTCCGAGCCGAAGGGTACCGCCCGGTCGGAAGGTAGAAGGGCCTCCTGGGTCTGCAGTTCCCGCGGTCGGCGCGGACCACGCAGCCATTCGTAGAGAACCAGGCTCGGGAGCAGCAGTTGTTCGCCCCGTGTCAGGGCCTCCCGAATCGCCGGCTCCGATTTCATGTCCCCGCACAGGGCACTGACGAGAACGGAGGTGTCGAGTACGATCACCGGCCCTCCGACGGCGTCCGTCGGCCACCGCCCCGCCTGGCTTCGCGAATCTCACGAAGCTCCTGTTCCACCTCCTCCTGAGGTCGAGTGGGGCCTGCGGCCAGAGCTTCGTCGAGGATCTTGAGCATCCGCTCACGCTCCTCTTCGCTCAGCCGACCGAGATTGGCGCTGTACTCCCCGATCGCCTCGCGCACCACCTTGCTCTTGGGGATGCGCAGGAAGCGGGCGGCACGGTCGATCTGCCCGACCGTCTTCTCATCCAGGGTGAACGTCACCTTCTTGGTAGCCATGGTGACTACACTTTACCATATATATGGCTATATGGCAAGCGAGATCGCGCTACGGAACGAGTACCCGCCCCAACCCGAGGTAGAACGACCAGGTCCGGTTCCGGACACGGCCGTCCGAGTCACCGGAGTCGTCGATATCCACGAATCCGTGGGTGTACCGGACGTCGAGCTGCAGGGTGTACCTGCCCATGAACACCTCGAGTCCCCCTCCGACGGCAGCGCCAAGATCCGGGCTCTTCGTGGTGAAACCGTCACCCCCCGAATCGCAGTCGACGGTGGCTCCCCCGTCCGAGCGGAGCCGGCACGCGGTCTCGAACGAGACCACGGGCCCCGCATACAGGACAGGCTGAATGGCGGCCTCGCCCGCCGGGACCCGCGCCACGAAGAGCATGGGCACATCGACGTAGCCAAGTTCGAGGTTGAGACCGTCATCACTGGACCGGCCGCCACGCTGCGTGTAGAGGGCTTCCGCCTGCAGGGCGAAGACGGCGCCCAGACCTGCCTGCAGGTATGCGCCGCCCCCGAAGGTGGTGCGGGGGTCGACATCCACGGAGGATCCGTCGTCGGATCGGACGCTGAGGTCGGCGACGTTGACACCCGCCTTCAGGCCGAGCGTGACCTGGGCCGGCGCCTCCCCGGCCGAGAGCACTGCGCAGAGCGCGATGAGCGCTGGTTTGAGACCCTTCATGCCGTCTCCTGATCGCTCGACGTGGTCATGGCAGCGGCAGGCGCGTGACTCTGTCGCCTCCGATTCGAATTCGCAAACCGGTCAGTCCGTCACCGAACCGGTAGCCGACGCTGAGCCTGGGGGCCTGGGCCGCCGCTACAGCATGTTCTTGACCCACCGGCTCGCCTTCCACTTGAAGCCCTCGTAGCGCGGCAGGTATTCGTCCAGCTCGGCCACGTCGTCGATCCACCGGGCGGCGCCGGCCAGAATCACCGCGTCGAGGAATCCCGCGATCGAGCCCTTGCCCGAGATCAGGAGGGCCACCTCGCCATCCATGAGCATGGACCGGTAATCCATGTTCGGAGAGCCCACCATGCTGTACACGGCGGCCGTTTCCTCGCCGTCCTCGGCGAGAAGGCGGTTCACGGACTCGACCAGTGCGACGAATTCCGGGCGCAGCGCTTGGCCCAGCTCCTTCGCGCTCCGGTATCCTTCGACAGACTCGGCCGAGATCACGTCGCGGACGCGCTCCTCGGCGTACTTCAGCACGAACGGCCGCCACTCGGGCGCGGCGAGCAGGGCCCGCAGAACGCTCGCCGACACGAACAGGTTGGTCTTCAGGTGGAGCTTCGGTCGCCGGTCCTCGACGTCCTCGACGATGTAGTTGATGTCGAAATCGGGAAAGATCGAGTCGGCGTCCGCGAAGATGGGCTCCCAGTCGTCGGGGATCTGCAGCGCTTCCCGCATCCACGGGAGCCTCAAGCCAACCGCCGACGCTTGCAGCCGCTCCGGCACGTTTGCGACGTCGATGTCCATGTCGTACAGGCCGACCCGGTACTGCCCGCCCACGGCCGCGATCTGGTCCTCCAGCTCGTGCCGGAAGATGATCGCCCGCTCGAACAACTCGTTGGCGCGGGAGAGGGTCATGAAGGCCTGCCCGGGGGCGTTGCGCTGCGACGGGTGGATGATGAGCACCCGGGCCCCACGCATACAGCTTCCCGCAAGCATCGAGGCCCACAGGGGTGCGTGCCATAGGGAATCCGGAAGGATGAGGACCATCCCGGGTGGTGCGAGCGTGTACAGCACGGCCTTCGCCACGTTGATCGGTTTGGCCTCGTACCCCGTCTCGGAGTGCATCTCGAGCGCCCGGACCCCGCCGAGGTTCTCGGCCATGTACGCTTCGACCATCTCCCAGTAGTCGTCGGCGAAGTCCATGGGCTTCAGGGGCGGAGGGATCTCTTCCGGCCTGAAACCCTGGTTGAGCAGGAGGTCTCGCGCTGCGTTCTTCATGTCGAGCGCCGCCGGTCCCCGCAGCATCACGGCGCGGTCCTCCCACGTCGGACCCATGTAGTGCTCGCCGATCCCCATCCCGCTGTACATGACCATGCCCTTGTACGGGTCGGCCTCGGTGATGTCGTAGAAGGCGATCTTGCGGTGGTCGCGCATCACGTTGTCGGGCCAGGAGATCACCGGGAAGGGCTCACTGGCCCAGTACGTGGGATCCGCGGGGTTGGTGATGCTGACGTTCACTTTGATGCGATTCCGCAGCCAGTCCTCGCCGTATTGACTGGCTTCGGCTTGCAGGAGTTGGGACTCCTCCACTGCAGCCCGCAGTGCCGCCTGGCTGGCTCGAAGCGTGTCCGCCATCCACTCGTAGCC